>DATBBS010000054.1:0-16558 GCA_036270895.1 Xanthobacteraceae bacterium | reverse complement strand
CGACGATCTGCTCGACTTCAGCCGGCGGCTGGGCGAGCTCGACCCGCCGCCCAACCAGGAGCACGGGCGCCAGAGCCCGGCCGGCTATCCCGATATCTACGTCGTCTCCAACGTGCTCGACGACAAGGGCGCGCCGATCGGGGCGCTCGGCTCGGGCGAGGCGGTCTGGCACACCGACATGAGCTATGCGGACGTGCCGCCGGACGCCTCGATGCTTTATGCCCTGGAGATCCCGCCGAGCGGCGGCAATACCTGGTTCCTCAGCATGCAGGCCGCCTGGGCCGGCTTGCCGGAGCGCCTCAAGGCGCGGCTCGAGGGACGGCGGATCAAGCACGACGGCACCTACAACAGCGGCGGCTATGTGCGCAAAGGCGTCACGCCGACCGACGATCCCCACAAGGCGCCGGGCGCCTGGCACCCAGCGGTGATCAGCCATCCGGTGACGGGCGTGCCGGCGCTCTATCTCGGGCGCCGCCGCAACTCTTATGTCGAGGGGCTGTCGCCGGCTGAATCGGACGCGTTGCTCGACGAGGTGTGGACGGCGGCGACGCAGCCCCAGTTCACCTACGAGCATCGCTGGCGGATCGGCGACCTGGTGCTGTGGGACAACCGTTCCACCATGCACCGGCGCGATCCGTTCGACGAGCAGGCGCGGCGCGTCATGCATCGCACCCAGATCAAGGGAACGCGGCAACCGCGCGCCTTCGTGGTCGCGGCCTGACGCGTGTCGACGCATCGGCGCATGCTCTTGTCGGCGAAGCGCTAGCATGCGCATCGTCGATATCCGCGAGACCGCGGTCTCGCTCAAGTCCGACCTGAAGAATTCGAGCTTCGATTTCTCGGAGATGACCACCTCGGTGGTGGCGGTCATCACGGATGTTGTGCGCGAGGGCAGGCCGGTCGCGGGCTTCGCCTTCAACTCGACCGGCCGCTATGCGTGCGGCCAATCCATGCGCGAGCGCTTCATTCCGCGCATCCTGCGCGCCGACCCGGCGTCGCTGCGCGACGAGCGCGGCGACAATCTCGATCCGGCAAAAATCCTCGCCGCCATGCGGACGCGCGAAAAGATCGGCGGCGACGCCGAGCGCTCCATTGCGATCGGCACCATCGAGGTCGCGGTGTGGGACGCGGTCGCCAAGATCGCCGGCAAGCCGCTCCATCGCGTGCTGGCCGAGCGCTACAGCGGCGGCAAGGTGGCGCAACGCGTGTTCTGCTACGTCGGCGGCGGCTGGTATTTTCCCGGCCAGACCCTGACGGATCTGCAGGACGAGATGCGCCGGCACCTCGATGCCGGCTACACCATGGTCAAGATGAAGGTCGGCGGGATGCCGCTCGATCAGGATTGCCGCCGCATCGAGGCGGTGCTGCAGGTGCTCGGCAGCGAGGCGAAGCTCGCGGTCGACGCCAACGGCAAGTTCGACCGTTCGGAATCGCTCGCCTACGCCAAGGCGCTGGCGCCGTTCCGGCTGCGCTGGTTCGAGGAGCCGTGCGATCCGCTCGATTTCGCGCTCCTGGCCGAGATCGCAGGCCATTACGACGCCCCGCTCGCGACCGGCGAGAACCTGTATTCCACCCAGGACGTGCAGAACCTCGTGCGCTTCGGCGGATTGCGGCCGGACCGTGATATCATCCAGGTCGACCCGCCACAGGCTTATGGCATCTGCCAATATGGCCGCACCATCGAGATGCTGGCGCGCGAGGGCTGGGGGCGCGGCTCGCTCTTCCCGCACGGCGGCAACCAGATGTCGCTCGCCATCGCGGCCGGCTTCGGCCTCGGCGGAGCGGAATCCTATCCGGGAGTTTTCGGGGCTTTTGGCGGTTTCGCGGATGATGCGAAGGTCGAGAATGGGGCGATCACGCTTTCGGATCGCCCCGGTATCGGGTTCGAAGGGCAGGCAGCGCTGTACGGTGTCATGAAAGAACTCGCCGCGTGACGCCGCCTCGGCGGTCGCGCCGTTAACCTTCACTACGCCGCGCCGATGCGCCGGGGTCGTGACGCAAGGTCGCACTTGCGCTCCCGCCCAAAAAACTCCTTAACTCCGTACCGATTTCGTCACGATCGAGAAAGAAAAACCGCCCATTCCGACGGCGCCCCCCGGGCGATACCGCCGGTGGGGGCGGCCTTAGCAACAGTTTTGACGTTGTCACGGGAGAAGTCGCCATGCGGGCCTCGCTGTTCGCCCTCGTTTCCACCGCTTTGTGTCTCGCCGCCGCCCCGGTGCTGGCGGCCGATGCCCCGAAGGACGTGAAGGGGCTCTATCTGTTGACCGACTATCCGGCCCTGTCGGTGCGGCCCGGCACCACGGCCAGCATCGCATTGCGATTGCAGAATTACGGTTTGAGCCCCGAGCGCTATCAGCTCTCGGTCGCCGACGTGCCGGCGGGCTGGACCGCGACGCTGCTCGGCGGCGGCCAGCCGGTCGGCGCCGCGATGCCGGCGACCGATTCAAATGTCCCGCTGCAGCTGCGGCTCGACGTGCCGGCGAATGTCGCCATCGGCACGCAGACGCTGACCGTCAAGGCCGAGGGCCAGGGCAACCAGGTCAGCCTGCCGATCGCGGTGACGCTCGCCAAGGAGCTGCCCGCCAAGCTGAAGGTGGAGTCGCCGCTGCCGGCGCTGCGCGGCACGCCCAAGTCGGCCTTCGACTATCAGCTCACCATCCGGAACGACAGCGGGCGCAATCTCACGGTGAGCTTCGCGGCCGACGCGCCGAAGAATTTCGAGACCAACTTCACCGAGAATTACGGCAGCCAGCAGCTGACCTCGATCCCGGTCGATGCCGGCCAGTCGAAGGACATCAAGCTGCATGTGCGTCCGCCCTCGACCGCCGACGCCCAGCGCTATCCGGTCGCCGTGACGGTGTCGGCGGAAGACGCCAGCGCCAAGACCACCCTGTCGCTCGAGATTGTCGGCCAGCCGCAGCTGACGATCGCCGGCCGCGACGGCCTGGTGAGCGCAAAGGCCGAGGCCGGCAAGCAGAGCTCGGTTCCGATCGTGGTGACCAACACCGGCAGCGCGCCGGCCGACGCCATCGAGCTGTCGGGCACCGCGCCGAGCGGCTGGAAGATCACCTTCGAGCCCGCCACCATCGAGCGCATCGCGCCCGGCAAGGACGCCGAGGTCCAGGCGCTGATCACGCCCACCGCCACCTCGCTCGCCGGCGATTACCAGGCGACGATCCGCGCCACCTCGCGCGGCGAGGCCGCCTCGACCCAGTTCCGCATGGCGGTCACCAGCTCGACCACCTGGGTGATGGCCGGCGCCGGGATCATCGGCGTGGCGGTGCTGTTCATGGTGGCCGCGGTCGTGCGGTTCGGTCGCCGATGAGCGCGCCCGTCATCGCGGCGCAGGGTCTCACCAAGCGCTACGGCAAGGCGACCGTCGTCGACGGCATCACCTTCGACGTGGCCAAGGGCGAGATCTTCGGGCTGCTCGGCCCGAACGGCGCCGGCAAGACCACCACCATCCTGATGATGCTGGGGCTGACCGAGGTGTCGGCCGGCGACATCCGGGTGCTCGAGCACGATCCGGTGCGCGATCCGCTCGGCGTCAAGCGCCGCGTCGGCTATCTGCCCGACCAGGTCGGCTTCTATGACAACCTGACGGCGGCCGACAACCTCGCCTATACGGCGCGCCTCATGGGCATTCCGGCCCGCGAGCGCGCGCGCCGCATGTCCGACGCGCTCGCGCGCGTGCGCCTCGCCGACGTCGCCGAAAAGCGCGTCGCGACCTTCTCGCGCGGCATGCGGCAGCGGCTCGGCCTCGCCGAGATCGTCATGAAGGGCGCCGAGATCGCGATCCTCGACGAGCCGACCTCGGGCCTCGACCCGCAGGCGACCATCGAATTCCTGGAAATGATCGAAGGCCTCAAGCGCGAGGGCGTCACCGTGCTGTTGTCCTCGCATCTGCTCGACCAGGTGCAGCGCGTCTGCGACCGGGTCGCGCTCTTCCAGGGCGGCCGCATCGTTCTGATGGGGACGGTCGCCGAATTGGCGCGCCAGGTTCTGGGCGCGGGATTTGTTGTCGAGGTGGAAGCGGATGCGCCGACCGACCTCGTGGCGCGCTTCGGCGCGGTGCCGGGCGTGATCTCGGTCACGCGCGCCGGCGTCGATCGCTACCGGCTCACCGCCGATCGCGACGTGCGCCCGGAAGCGGCGCGCGCCGTGGTGGCGGCGAACGGGGCCCTGCGCCGGCTGTCGGTCGACGACCCGAGCCTGGACGCGATCTACGCGCGCTTCTTCCAGAAGCAGACGCGCACCCAGGAGGGAGCCAGAGATGCGGCGTGAAGGCTCTCCCTGGCAGGGACTCGGGACGGTGCTGGTGAAGGAGCTTGCCGACCACCTTTCCAGCGCGCGCATGCGCGTGCTGGAGTTGCTGGTCGTGCTGACCGCCTTCGCGGCGCTCTATGGGGCGATCGACACGATCCGCCAGACCACGGCGGAAGACCCCTTCATCCTCCTCAAGCTGTTCACCGTCAGCCGCTCACCGCTGCCCTCGCTGTTCGGCATCCTGGGGTTCTTGATCCCCTTGATGGCGATCGGGCTCGGCTTCGACGCGATCAATGGCGAGCACAATCGGCGCACCTTGTCGCGCATCCTGTCGCAGCCGATCTATCGCGACGCCCTGCTGGCGGGAAAATTCCTCGCCGGCCTGGCGACGCTGGCGATCAGCCTCTTGTGCCTGTGGCTCCTGGTGGTCGGTCTCGGCATCATCTTTCTCGGCGTGCCGCCCGGCGGCGAGGAGATCGCGCGCTCGCTCGTCTTCCTGCTGATCACGCTGGCTTACGCCGGAACCTGGCTCGCGCTCGCGATCCTGCTGTCCATCGTGTTCCGCTCGGCGGCGACCGCCGCCCTGGTGGCGCTGGGCCTCTGGCTGTTCCTCACCCTGCTGTGGCCGATGCTGGCGCCGCTCTTTGCCAACCTCATCGCGCCGCAGGATCCGCGCTACGTGCTGTTCGGCCTGCCCACCCCGGCGACGGTCGAGTGGGAGCAGTTGCTGATGCGCATTTCGCCCAATCATCTGTTCGGCGAGGCGGCGACCTCGCTGCTGGCACCCGATACGCGCTCGGTCGGCACGATCTATCTGAGCCAGCTGCAGGGCGCCATCATGGGCTCGCCGCTGCCGCTCAGCGAAAGCCTCGCGATCGCATGGCCGCAGGCCGTGGCGCTGATCGCGGGCGTGATCGTGCTGTTCGTCGCCGGCTATGTGGTGTTCCAGCGCCAGGAGGTGCGGGCCTGACGGGCGCCTTCATCGATCCGGCGAACCAAACGAAAAGGGGCGGCCAAAGCCGCCCCTTTTTTAGTCGTTGGTCGGTACTGGACGTCAGGCCGGGACGACGGCGACGATTTCCATCGTGCGCGGATTGACGATCACGATCTGATCGCCAACGAGGAAATACTCGAAGCCGCGCCACGCCGGCTGGATTTCGACGATCGTGCTCGGAACCGCTACCAGTTTCACGCTGCGCGGAACCGCGACGCCGACGTTGAGCTGGAAATCCACCCGCGAAAGGCGGGGGGCGTTGCGATCCGCAACAATCACCTCATGGATCTTCGTCCGCTGCTCGGAGGTCAGATTGACCGAGGCATTGGTGTTGTTGGTCGTGTTGCCGGCTGCGCCGCGGTTCTGGTTCGTGCCCGGCTGGTTCGACTGGCTCGACTGGTTGGGCCGCGACGTGTCGCTGTTGGCCTTGTCCTGAGTGGACTTCTGGTTCTGCATGCCACTGTCGCTCTTGGTCGCGTCAGATTTGGTCGCGTCGGACTTGGTCGCGTCCGACTTCGTCGAATCCGACTTGCTCCGTTCGTTCGCCGGAGCCTGACCGGTCGTCTCGCTCTTGCTCTTGTTGGCCGGCGTGGTCTGGCTCTGCCGCTTCGAGGGCAAGCTCTTGTCCTCGGATTTCTGCGCGCCCTTGTCGGCCGCGCCCGGAGCCTTTTGCTCGGCTTTCTGCGCGCCCTTGTCGGCCGCACCCGGAGCCTTTTGCTCGGCCGCGTTCGGCGCCATCTTCTCGGCCGGCGCGCTCTTCGCGGCCGGGTTGGCCTTGGTGCCGGCGTCAGGGGCGCCCTGGGCCAGCGCGAAGCCCGAGCCCGTCATCAAAGCGGCGACCGCGGCGGCGATCAACAGCTTGTTTTTCCGTGTCGTCATCATGTTTGCATTCTCCCTAGGTAGCCCCATGCTTGCCAGATCATTCCGGCAACCGCATAAAAACTTGTAACCTCCGCTCAACGCGGACTCACCGGTACGAGTTCCGGTAAAGCATGGTTTATTGTCAGCGCCGCGCTCAAATGGCGCTGGCATTCACGCAATGATTTGGCGACGCCGCACAAGAAATGAAAAAGTTGCAACGCAACCGTCGAACTTTGAACGTCCGTTAACAAACAGCGGCGGCGCCGTCCGCACAAAACACAAGCCGGCCGTTTGCCTGCCGCCGCTAGCGCCGATGGCGGAGCGCCCTGCGACGCTCCGCCATCGATTCGTGGTCCGTCAGTCCGGCTTACTTAATTCTTCGGCGTGCCGCGCGAGTCGCGGTCGCCGCCCGACTGATGAATGCTGCTGTCGTTCTTCTGCGCAGGCGCCATGGCGTTCGGCTTGGCGACCGGGGCGGTGGTCGCGGCGCCCGAGGTCGACGGGGGCGCGTCTTTCACCCGCGTGTCGGCCGAGCCGGGGGTCTTCTTGCTGCCTTCCATGTCGCCGCCGCGCTGGTCCTGGCCTGCCGAGCCGGCCCCTGGCGTGCTGCTGGTTTGTGCGTTGGCCACGGTAATGCCCGTCAGCAGGGCAGCCGCCGCGGCGATGGTCATCAACTTCCTCATGGAGATCTCCTCTGTTTTCGCGGTGCGTAAGGGCGTATTTTTTTTCCAAAGCGAATAGTTTTGCCTCACCCGTCTACAACCGGTAACGCGCAGGTCGGTTCCCTTCGCGCACTTGTTTGTGTCCGTCCCGGCGGATATTCGGAACCGGGATTTGTTCCGCTGCCGGCGAAATTTTTGCCGCGGGCGTCGCCCGCGACGGCATTGCCTTCGCGGGTGCGGAAAGGCAGCTTCTCTCGAGGGGGAATATCATGGCGATTCTCGCGTCCCGAATCGACGCCGCGGCAGCCGAGTTTCGGGCCAATGCGATGCGCATGCAGGAACTGGTGGCCGAGCTCCGGCAGAGTCGCGAAGCGGCCGCCGCGGGTGGCCCGGCGCGCGCGCGCGAGCGCCATCTCGGACGCGGCAAGCTCCTGCCGCGCGACCGGGTGATGACGCTGATCGATCCGGGCTCGCCGTTCCTGGAGCTGTCGCCACTCGCCGCCAACCGCATGTATGACGACGCCATCCACGGCGCCGGGTTGATCACCGGCATCGCCCGTATCGAAGGCCGCGAATGCATGGTGGTCGCCAACGACTCGACCATCAAGGGCGGCACCTATTATCCGATGACCGTGAAGAAGCATCTACGGGCGCAGGAGGTCGCGCGCGAGAACCGCCTGCCGTGCATTTATCTCGTCGATTCCGGCGGCGCCAACCTGCCGCATCAGACCGAGGTGTTTCCCGACCGCGAGCATTTCGGGCGCATCTTCTACAACCAGGCAACGCTGTCCGGGCTCGGCATCGCACAGATCGCGGTGGTGATGGGGTCGTGCACGGCGGGCGGCGCCTATGTGCCGGCGATGTCGGACGAGACCATCATCGTGCGCAACCAGGGCACCATTTTCCTCGGGGGGCCGCCGCTGGTGAAGGCGGCGACCGGGGAGGTGGTGTCGGCCGAGGACCTGGGCGGCGCGGACGTGCATGCGCGCCGCTCCGGCGTCGCCGACCATTATGCGCTCGACGATCACCACGCGCTCGCGCTTGCCCGCCGCGTCGTCGCCAATCTCAACACCAAAAAGACGGTCGACATCCCGCTGGCGACCGCGCGCGAGCCGGCATTCGCCACGGAGGAGCTCGACGGCGTCGTGCCGGCCGACCTGAAAAAGCAATACGACGTGCGCGAGGTCGTGGCGCGGCTGGTCGACGCGTCCGAATTCGACGAGTTCAAGCAGCTCTACGGCACGACGCTGGTCACCGGCTTCGCGCATATTCACGGCATTCCGGTCGGCATCCTCGGCAACAACGGCATCCTCTATTCGGAATCGGCCCTCAAGGCGGCGCATTTCATCGAATTGTGCTGCCAGCGCCGCATCCCGCTCCTGTTCCTGCAGAACATCGTCGGCTTCATGGTGGGGCGCGACTACGAGGCGGGAGGCATCGCCAAGGACGGCGCCAAGATGGTGACCGCCGTCGCCTGCGCCCAGGTGCCGAAGATCACGGTGATCATCGGCGGGTCCTATGGGGCCGGCAATTACGGCATGTGCGGGCGCGCCTATGGGCCGCGCTTCCTGTTCACCTGGCCGAATGCGCGCATCTCGGTGATGGGCGGCGAGCAGGCCGCGAGCGTGCTCGCGACCGTGCGGCGCGACAATATCGAGGCCGACGGCGGCAAATGGTCGGAGGTGGAGGAAGAGGAATTCAAGCAGCCGATCCGCGAGCAATACGAACAGGAGGGCAATCCCTATTACGCCACCGCGCGGCTGTGGGACGACGGCATCATCGCGCCCGCCGAGACCCGGCGTGTCCTGGGATTGGCCTTCTCGGCCGCCCTCAATGCGCCGATCCCGCCGACGCGGTTCGGCGTGTTCAGGATGTGAGCCGGATCAAGGGGCGCCGGGGAGGGGGCGACAGGCGCGATCGGGCCGACTTATACTTCACGCGTCGACCCTTCGGCGACCGCCTTCACCTCAACCCTATCGGGAGTGCTCCATGAAACGACCTCTGCTCCTCGGCGCCGCGCTGGCGCTCGCCTTCGGGGCCGGCCTGGCGACCCAATCCATGGGCGGGGCCCAGCAGCAGCCGATCACCGCAAAGACCGTGATGGACGACCCGCTGGTCGGCGGCACCTACGAACAGATGCTGATGCAGGAAGTGAGCTTCCAGCCCGGCGCCGGCGTGCCCTGGCATATTCACCCCGACGGCCACGAGATCGCCTATGTGCTCGAGGGCGCGATCAAGCTTCAGGTCGACGGCCAGCCGGACCGCGTGCTCAAGCCCGGCGAGGGCCTGCACATGAATGCCAACGTGGTCCATCGCGGACAGGCCGAGGCGAGCGGCGCCAAGCTGCTGATCGTCCGGCTCAAGCCCAAGGACAAGCCGGTCATGACGCCGGTGGATCACAAGTAGCCGTCACGGGATCGTCAACACCACGTTGCCCGCCGCCTTGCCTTGCTCGACTGTCTCGTGCGCCTGCACGATACGGTCGAGCGGGACGGTGAGCGCCACGTTGTGGATCAGCCGCCTCGCCTCGATCAGGCCGGTGATGGCGGCGATCGCGGCGGCGCGTTCCTCCTTGGTGAGCTCGTAGACGAAGATCCATTTCAGCGTGGCCGCGTTGACGAGCAGGAACTGGCTCGGAATCTGCGACTCCGCCTTGCCGGTTCCGTAAACCACGACCTGGCTGCGGGCGTGCAGGATGCCGGGATAGAGGCTTGCGTTGGCCGCAAGGTCCATCTCGATGACCGCGTCGACGCCCCCCTGGTCGGTCAGGTCCATCACCGCGGCGGCGACGTTCTCGCGCTTGTAGTCGATCACGTGGTCGGCCCCGGCCTGACCGGCGAGCTTCGCCTTGTCGTCCGAACTCACGGTGGTGATCACCACGGCGCCGCGCGCTTTGGCGAATTGAATCGCATAGTGGCCGACGCCGCCGGCGCCGCCCGGGATCAGCACCGTCGAGGCGGCATTCAGCTGCGCGCTGGCGACCGCATGCGCGGCGGTCATCGCCGGAATGCCGAGGCAGGCGCCTTCCGCGAAGCCGACATGGTCGGGCAGCCGGGGCGCGAGCGCGGCGGGCAGCACGACGTATTCCGCCGCCGTCCCGAAGGCGCGCTTCCATTGCGCGTTCCACACCCAGACCCGCTCGCCGGCGCGCGACGGCGGCACGCCGCTTCCCACCTTGTCGATCACCCCGGCGCCGTCGCTGTGCGGGATCACGCGCGGGAAGGCGATCTTGCGGGTGCGGCCTTCGCGCGATTTCACGTCGGAAGGATTGACGCCCGAGGTCGCGAGCCGGACCCGCACCTCGCCGGGCCCGGGTTCCGGGGTCGTCACCTCGTCCAGACGCAGCACCTGGGCGGCAGGGCCATTGGCTTCGTAATAGGCGGCGCGCATCGGCTTCTCCTGCGCTTATTTATCGATCAGCCCGGGCGCCGGCGGCAAGCCGGGCCTCTCAAATATTGTCGCCTTTTGGCCCTGTTTTGGCCCTCGCGGCCCGCCCGCGGACAGGCTATAATTCCATCGTTAAAGGGGCGACGATGCGATGAAGTGGTTGACGGCGGTATTCATCCTGCTGCTGCTCATGCTGGCTGCGATTCCGGCAGCAATCGACGCTACGAACGGCTGGATGGCTCGCCGGCACACCAGCGTGCAGGCGATCGACTATCTCGCGCGCGACATCGACGAGATGAGCGCCAGCCGGCGCCGCGCGCCGCGTAAGGCCAGCCCCGATCCCGCCGCGAGCGATAAGAGCCTGGACGATCAGGGCGTGGACGACCCGCTCCCCTAGGTCGGCGATGCGCGTCCTGCCGGCTAGTCCAGCAGCTTATAGAACCGCTGATCGTAGAGCGCGCCGCTCGCCGGCGCGAGCTTGTCGCGGAACGTCCGCGTCTTCGCGTTCATGCTATGGGCGTCCGCGGCTTTGCGGTTCCTCCAGGCCTCGACCACGGTGAAGTGGTTCTGCCGGTTGGTTTGCGTCACCGCCTCGAAACGCAGATTGCCGTCATCCTTGCGGCCGTCATCGGCGAGCTGCTTTACGAACGTAGTCGCGTTCTCGCGTTGCGGCGGGATGACATCCACATGGGTGACCGCGATGACGGCGGCGCCGCCGAGGCTGGCCGGCAGCGGGCCGACCGACAGCGGGAAGTGGACACGCTCATCATAGGGCGCGTTCTGGATCGTCTTTAGCTTGTCGCGAAACTGCGTGGTGTGCGCCGCCTGGGCGTGGGCGTCGAATGACGGCTGATCCTTCCACGCTTCGAGGACCACGAACTGGTTCGGCACGCCCATGCGCCGGGCCGCCTCCACGCGCAGGTTGCCGGCGTCCTTGCGGCTCGCGTCGCGAAACTGACGCACCAGCGCGGCGCCTTCGTCCTTCTGGCTCTGCATGACGTCGAAATAGGTTACGACGTAGCGCACGCCGTCCGGCACGGGGGGCGGGGCGGGGGGCGCCGGCTGTCCTTGCGTTGTCATGGTCATGCTCGCCAAAAACGCGACGCCCAGCAGCAGTCGAAGCGTGGATGCCATCGAGTCCCTCCCGCCGTTTGTCGGCCCGGGAGGCTATCGCTCCCATGGTCGGAGCGTCAACACGCGCGGAACCGCGCCGCCGGGTGACGCGTTTTCGGTTCAGGGACGGGAGTACGGGTTTCGGGGCTGCGAATGACGAGGAGGCAGCCATGGGTTATCGCGTCTATAGCGGCCCGCACGGGTCCGGCGGTTTCCGCGCGGTCGAGAAAGACCGCATGCTGTTCAAGGAGTTTTCCTCCCTTGATGAAGCCATGAGGTGGGCCAGGCATCTCGACAAAACGGGGCACACGGCCCTGCTGATCGAAGGCGACGACGGCAGCCGGCTCGACAAGCAGGAGATCGTGGCCGCGTTGCGCCACTGCGAAACCGAAGCCGCCGGCCCGGGCCATCCGTTGTAAAGGAGTGCGACGCGCGGGCGGCCGCGCGCCATCGCGGCGGTTACTTCGTCAGTCTGTTCCACTGCGCCCGCAGGCTGTCGACGGCGTCGCGTGTGACGTCGGCGAGCGCTTCCCAATTCACCAGCGGCTTCACGGCCGGCGCGGCCGTCGTCGTGTCGTGAACATAAGCAGCCCCGATGGTGACCGCGACGCCGAGCAGGAATGCAATGATCGTACGCATGGACTATCCTCCCCCCTGATTACTCAAATGCGCCAAATAGCTGAGTGAAAATTGCGGCAACTTCGCGAAGCTCTATAACGGTAACCGGGGGCCAGTTCCATGACAGATGCGAATTACCGCAAGGCGTTGATCGTCGGCGCCGGATCGGGACTGAGCGCCGCGCTGGCGCGTGCCTTCGCCAAGGATGGGCTTGCGGTCGCGCTCGCGGCACGCACGCCGGACAAATTGGGCGCGCTGGCGGCCGAGACCGGCGCCCAGGTGTTCGCCTGCGATGCCTCGCGTCGTGCCGACGTCGAGCGTCTGTTCGCCGATCTCGACCAGCAGGGCGCGCCCGACGTCGTGGCCTATAACGCGAGCTATCGCGTGCGCGGGCCCTTTATCGAGCTGGACGCCGAGGAGGTCGATAAATCGTTGCGCGTGTCGGCGCTTGCCGGCTTCTTCGTGGCCCAGGCGGCGGCGCGCCGGATGGTGCCGCGGCGGCACGGCGCCATCTTCTTCACCGGCGCCTCCGCGAGCCAGAAGGGCTATGCCCAGTCGGCGCCCTTCGCGATGGGCAAATTCGCGTTGCGGGGTCTCGCCCAGAGCCTCGCCCGCGAGCTCTCGCCACAGGGCATTCACATCGCCCATGTGGTGATCGACGGCGGCATCCGCTCGGAGCGCCGTCCGGAGTCGCCGGACAGGCCCGACAGCCTGCTCGCTCCCGACGCGATCGCTGCCGCCTATGTGCATCTCCTGCGCCAGCCGAGAAGCGCCTGGACCTGGGAGATGGAGCTGCGGCCCTGGGTCGAGAAATTCTGACCGGCGCGGGTTGATTTTTGGTCGCAGCGAATGACCGCCGCCGGGCGCGCGGTCACGCGTTTTGATGACGGCTTTCAGCGACGGGAAGGCATCCGGCGCGGCCGCAATCCGACCTTGCGGCCCATGAAACCGGCCGCTATAAGCCCGCCACCCATCTGTTCCGATCTTTCCCCTCAAGGACGTTTGCAATGGCGATCGAGCGTACCTTTTCGATCATCAAGCCCGATGCGACCGAGCGAAACCGGACCGGCGCGATCAATGCGATGATCGAGCAGGCCGGTTTGCGTATCGTGGCGCAGAAGCGCACGCGCATCACCCGCGAGCAGGCCGAGACCTTCTACGCGGTGCATCGCGCCCGGCCGTTCTTCGGCGAGCTGGTCGATTTCATGACCTCGGGCCCCGTCGTGGTGCAGGTGCTCGAGGGCGACAATGCGATCGCGAAATATCGCGAGGTCATGGGCGCCACCGATCCCGCCAAGGCGGCGGAGAGCACCATCCGCAAGGTCCACGCGAAATCGATCGGCGAGAATTCGGTGCATGGATCCGACGCCGCCGAGACCGCCGCGCAGGAGATCGCCCAGTTCTTCGCCGGCAACGAGATCGTGGGATAGGCGCCAGGCGCGTGGCTTTTCGTCACGCCCTTTTGCTGGTCAAGGCCCGGGAGACCTCGGTAGATTAGGCGGCGCACCGGCTTGGATGCGCGGAGCGCCCGCAAACGGGCGAGCGGGTGGGACGGGTCGGGAAACCAAGGGGAAACCAGTGGACTTCATGTGGCAGGACATGGCGCACGGTCCGTTCTGGATCGCTGTCCTTCAGATCATCTTCGTCAATGTCATCCTGTCGGGCGACAATGCGGTCGTCATCGCGATGGCCTGTCTCACGCTGCCGCCAAAGCAACGGCTGTGGGGCATGATCCTGGGCGCCGGGGTGGCGGTGCTGCTGCGTGTCGTCTTCACGCTCGTGATCGCCCAGGCGATGGCGTTTCCCTATCTGAAGCTGGTCGGCGGGGCGTTGCTGTTTTATGTGGCGATCAAGCTCGTCACCGAGGACGCCGACGGCGACGAGGAAGGTGTCGAGGGAGCGCAGACCCTGTGGCGCGCGGTGCGGATCGTCGCCATCGCCGACATCGTCATGAGCCTCGACAACGTGATCGCGATCGCGGCGTCGGCCGAGACGGCGGCCGCGCAGGTCGACCTCGCGCACGCCGCCGCCTTGAAGGCCACGCTCATCATCTTCGGTCTTGCCACCAGCGTGCCGCTGATCGTCGCCGGCAGCGCGATCCTGATGGCGCTTTTGGAACGCTATCGCGTGCTGGTGTGGGGCGGCGGCGCGCTGCTCGGCTGGATCGCGGGCGACGTGATGGCGGCCGATGCCGCATTGGCCGGCTGGCTCAGCGCGCCGGTGCTGCAGCAGCTCCATATCTGGGGCGGGCCGATCGGCGGGATCATCGTGCTCGGCGTGGGCTATATCCTGGTCGGCCGGCATCGGCGGCTGCTGCTCGATGAGATTCTCGCCGGCGTCGCGCTGCTGATCTGGATCGTCGTCGACCGGTTGAACGACAACCTCTTTGGCGGCGCCGATCCGGACCTGGTGAAGATATGGAGCGTCCGGGGCGGCGTTTTCGCGGCGATGGCCGTCGTTTATGCGATCGCGCGCAGCCAGTGGCACGCCGAGGGAGAGAAGGTCTGATCGGTTCGATCGGTCCTTCGCGTTAGCGACAAGCCCCGGCGGCCGCGCTATACTGCGCCGACGCCATGAATCAGACCGTCCGCCAGCCCATCCGGATCGGCGCCTCCGCCTGCCCGCATGATTGTCCGTCGACCTGCGCGCTCGAGGTCGAGGTCCTCGACGAGCGCAGGATCGGACGCGTTCGCGGCGCCCCCGACAACAGCTACACGGCGGGCGTGATCTGCGCCAAGGTGGCGCGCTACGCCGAGCGCCTGCACCATCCCGATCGTTTGCTGCATCCGCTGCGGCGCATCGGCCCCAAAGGCAGCGGCGAGTTCGCGCCGATCTCGTGGGATGACGCGCTCGACTTGGTGGCGGAGCGGCTGCTGGGGGCGCAAGCGCGTCATGGCGCGCAGGCGGTCTGGCCCTATTACTACGCCGGCACCATGGGGCTGGTGATGCGCGACGGCATCAACCGGTTGCGCCATGCCAAGAAATATTCCGGCTTCCACTCGACCATCTGCGTCAACACCGCTTATGCGGGCTTTGCGGCCGGGACCGGCAAGATCGCCGGGCCCGATCCGCGCGAGATGGCCAAGTCCGACCTGGTCGTGATCTGGGGCACCAATGCGGTCAATACCCAGGTCAACGTCATGGCCCACGCGATCCGCGCCCGCAAGGAGCGCGGCGCCAAGATCGTCGCGGTCGACGTCTATATGAACGCCACCATGGAGCAGGCGGATCTCGCCGTGCTGCTGCGCCCGGGCACCGACGGCGCGCTCGCTTGCGCGGTGATGCATTGCCTGTTTCGCGACGGCAAGGCCGACCACGCCTATCTCGGCCGTCATACCGACGCGCCGCGCGAGCTCGAGCAGCATCTGCGGTCGCGCTCGCCGGAATGGGCCTCCGCCATCACGGGCTGCGACGTCGCCACCATCGAAGAATTTGCCCGCCTGGTCGGCGACACCAAGCGCGCCTATTTCCGCCTGGGTTACGGCTTCGCGCGCTCGCGCAACGGCGCCGCCAACATGCACGCGGCGAGCTGCATCGCGGCCGTCACCGGCGCCTGGCAGCACGAAGGGGGCGGGGCGTTCCACAACAACGCCGATATCTATCACTGGAACAAGACGATGATCGAGGGGTCGGACATGCGCGACCGCTCGGTGCGGATGCTCGATCAGTCGCGCGTCGGCGCGGTGCTGTGCGGCGATGCCGATGCGCTGGCGGGAGGCCCGCCGGTCACGGCGCTGTTCATCCAGAACACCAATCCGGTCTCGGTCGCGCCCGACCAGAACCGGGTCAAGCGCGGGTTCGCACGCGACGATCTCTTTGTCTGCGTGCACGAGCAGTTTTTGACCGAGACCGCCAGGATGGCGGATATCGTGCTGCCCGCCACCATGTTCATGGAGCACGACGACGTGTACCAGGCCGGCGGCAACCAGCACATCCTGCTCGGCCCCAAGCTGATCGAGCCGCCGGGCGAATGCCGCTCGAACCACGAGGTGGTCGGCGCGCTCGCGGGCCGTCTCGGCGCGCATCATCCCGGCTTCGCCATGAGCGCGCGCGAGCTGATCGACTGGACCCTGCAAAAGTCCGGATGGGGCACGCTGGCGCAGCTCGAGACCAGCCGCTGGATCGACTGCCAGCCCGATTTCGATACGGCGCATTACCTGCGCGGCTTCAACTGGCCGGACGGCAAATTCCGCTTCAAGCCGGACTGGCGCAATGTGCCGTTCCGCATGCCGTATCATGCGGGCCCGGTCGACCGTATGCCCGCCTTGCCCGACCACTGGGAGGTGATCGAGGAGGCGGACGAGACCCACCCGTTCCGGCTCGCGACCTCGCCGTCGCGCAATTTCCTCAACTCGACCTTCAACGAGACGCCGACGTCGCGCGCCAAGGAGGGTGGGCGACCCGAGGTGATGATCCATCCGGCCGACGCGGCGGCGCTCGCGATACAGGATGGCGAGGAGGTCGTGCTCGGCAATGGGCGCGGCGAGGTCCGGCTGCATGCACGGCTGTTCGCGGGGGTGCGGCGGGGCGTGGTGATCGCGGAATCGATCTGGCCGAACCATGCCTATCCGGACGGCCGCGGCATCAACTCGCTCACCGGGGCCGACGCGGTCGCGCCCTATGGGGGGGCGGCATTTCACGACAACAAAGTGTG
>DATBBS010000053.1:0-10174 GCA_036270895.1 Xanthobacteraceae bacterium | reverse complement strand
GACCTGGTCGCCTTCCTTGATCGCCATCTGCATGCCGACCACCACGGCTTCCTGGCCGATATAGAGGTGGCAGAAGCCGCCGATCAGCCCCATGCCGTACATCTGGCCGGCCTTTTCCTCGAACCGCCGGATCAGCAGCATTTCGCGGAAGGCCTTGAGCTCCCGTTCCTTGCCGAGATCGGGAACCGCGTTGGCGGGCTTGGGCTTGGCGGCTTCGGCGGGCGGGGCCGGTGGTTTCTTCTTGGCGACGGCCATGCGCTGACCCCTGTTACAGACCGAATGCGATCGGCATCCCATAGCCCAAATCGCGGCCCGGCGGAAGCGCGCCCGCGGCCCGCCGTTGCGCGCCACAAATGTATGTCAGTCAAGGCAAAACAGGAATCCCATCAGCGGCCCGCAACGCGTCGTTCCGGCGGCTCGATGCCCGAGTCAGCGGCGCTTGACGATCATGACGGCGTCGCGCGGGTCGGCATAGTCCAGGAGCGCCCGCGCCCGCTCGTCCAGCATGTCGGGGTCGAGGCTTTCCGACTTGATCAAGGCGACGCGGCGCTGCCATTGCTCGCGTTCCGCCTTGGCCTGGTTGAGCTCGGCGGTGAAGGCGCCGATCTGCTGGTCGAGATCCTGACGCGCCCGCAGCCCGTGGTTGCCCGTATAGGCGTTGACGCCGAAATAGCCGATCAGCAGGGCCGCCAGCACATACAGGCCGAGCGCCGTGAAGAAGCCGCGAAGGCGAGGACGGATCACCATGCCGGCCAAGGTGCCGGCTCGGCGTTAAGACGAAATTAATGGGGCGGAGGACGGATCGCCGTCCCTTCACGTTCCTCATCCTGAGGAGCGCGGCCGAAGGCCGCGCGTCTCGAAGGATGGGCCCAACGGTGCGAGTGGCCCATGGTTCGAGACGCGCACGCAGGTCGGCTATAGCCGACCTGCGCATTAATAATGCCGATCTCGGGTAAACCCGAGATCGGTGCGCGCTCCTCACCATGAGGATGAGCGAGCGGAACAGCGCTACCGCAGCGCCTTCAAGGCGGCCTTGCCGGCGAAGCGCGCCTCGGGCCCGAGTTCCTCCTCGATGCGCAGCAGTTGATTATATTTGGCGGTGCGGTCGGAGCGGGCGAGCGATCCGGTCTTGATCTGCCCGCAATTGGTCGCGACCGCGAGGTCGGCGATGGTGGAATCCTCGGTTTCGCCCGAGCGGTGCGACATCACCGCGGTATACCCTGCCTTGTGCGCCATCTCGACCGCGGCCAGCGTCTCGGTGAGGGAACCGATCTGGTTGACCTTGATGAGGATCGAATTTCCGAGTCCGCGCTTGATGCCGTCGGCCAGCCGCGTGACGTTGGTCACGAACAGGTCGTCGCCCACCAGCTGGCATTTGTCCCCGATCAGGTCCGTCAGCGCCTTCCAGCCGGCGAAATCGTCCTCCGCCATGCCGTCCTCGATGGACACGATCGGGTAGCGCCCGACGAGGTCCGCCAAGTAACGGGCCTGCTCGTCGGGCGAGCGGACTTTGCCTTCCCCTTCATAGTGATAGGCGCCCTTCTTGAAGAACTCGGTTGAGGCCGGATCGAGGGTCAGCGCGATATCGTCACCCGGCCGGTAGCCGGCGGCCTCGATGGCCTTCATCACGAAGCCGAGCGCCGCATCGGCCGACGGCAGGTTGGGCGCAAAGCCGCCCTCGTCGCCCACATTGGTGTTGTGGCCGGCCTCGGCGAGCGACTTCTTGAGCGTCTGGAAAACCTCCACGCCCATGCGCAGCGCCTCGCGGAAGGACGGCGCGCCGATCGGCATGATCATGAATTCCTGGAAGTCGATCGGGTTGTCGGCATGCACCCCGCCATTGACGATGTTCATCATCGGGGTCGGCAGCAGACGCGCCGCGGTTCCGCCGACGTAGCGGTAGAGCGGCTGGCCGCCCGCCGCCGCGGCCGCCTTGGCGGTCGCGAGCGAGACGCCGAGGATCGCATTGGCGCCGAGCCGGGCTTTGTTGGGCGTGCCGTCGAGCGCGATCAGGGTTTCGTCGATCTTGGCCTGGCCTTCCGCATCCAGGCCGCCGATGGCGTCAAAAATCTCGCCATTGACCGCGGCGACCGCCTTCTGCACGCCCTTGCCGAAATAGCGCGCCTTGTCGCCGTCGCGCAGCTCGACCGCCTCATGCGCTCCGGTGGAAGCGCCGGACGGCACGGCGGCGCGGCCGCGCGTCCCGTCCTCGAGCACGACATCGACCTCCACGGTCGGGTTGCCGCGGCTGTCAAGAATTTCGCGGCCGATGATGTCAACAATGGCGGTCATGGGTTGCCTCGGAACAAGAGGTTTTGGCGCGCGCGCCCACGGGCTCATACAGGATCGAGAGCCGGTGCCACAAGACGCATGGAACCCAGCCGTCGGCGCCCTCACGGCACCGGATGAATGGTGCCGAGCACCGCCACGGTGGCAAGCACCAGGAAACCGATCCCCTGCTCCACCACGACGCTGCGCCAGAGCGCCCGCACACTCGCGGGCGACCCCGACGTCATCACGGGCGGCGTGAGCAGGACCCGGTTGACGACCGCGACGGCGACCATCAGCAGCGCGAGCGCGATCTTGACCAGCAGCACGCGTCCGTAATCCGTGTTGATCAGCCTGTCGGGCTGCGGCACCAGGATCAGGGCGTTGACGCAACCCGATCCCACCAGCAACGCGACCGCGCCGTAGCCGATGTGGGAGAAGCGCCGCAAGGTCTGGCGCAGGGCGTCCCGATCGCGTGGCGTGGCGGATGGCGCGACGGCTTCGTGCACCGCCAGGCCGAGGAAAAACAGCCCGCCGATCCAGGTCGCGGCGCACAAGAGGTGCACCATGTCGGCCACCATGTGGACGGGCGCGAGCCTGCCGTTTCCCGCCATGCCATGGCCGACGCCGACCAGGCTCGCCATCGTGGCGGCGCAGAGCACCAGGAGCCCGATGTCGCGCGGACGCGACGGCTTGGCGACCGCCAGCACCACCATGATGGCGACGATCCAGGTGAGCCGCACGACCCAGAGGCGGCCGAAACGGGTATCTTCCGTCACCGCCGCCAGGATGTCGGGGGTGAGCGCGTCCGACCAGCTTCCCGCCATCGAGGCGGCGACGCCGGCAAACCACGCGAGCCCGGACAGCAGCGCCGCCAGCGCGGCCAGCGGCTCGATCCAGCGCGCCGCCGCGCCGCCAAGCGCAACATCGCGCGGCACCACCGCGAGCCTGAACAGCGGCGCGCCGAACAACAGCGCCACGGCGGCGAAATGGACGACGCGCGCCGCGATGATCAGCTCATCCATGGCGCCTCGGCGGGACGGCGCGGGCATCGTTGGCGGGCAATTCGATAACCCCGATGGTCAGCAATCGCCGCGATGGGTGTGCGACCTTCCCCTTCGCGGCACTGGTGAATGGGAAGTCAAAGCGTGGCCTCGGATTCGTCCGGCGCGCCGAACAGGCGCGCCATCCCTGTAAATCGACCACGCGGGCCCGATTATCAGGCGCAACATCGTCGAAAGAACAGGGATTCGGTGCCTCCGAACAGGCATCCTGCCTGATAATACAGGGACTCAACAGGCGATTTACAGGAAGGTGTCGCGAGCGCGCGCCTCGCGCCGCAAGTCTGCGTTCGCAGGCGCGCCTCATTTTTTCATTCTCCGCATTGCGCCTTTGCCCAGGTGGAAGACGTCTGCCAAAACGCAAAACGCCCGCTCGGCTTCCCGGCGGGCGCAATTCCAACTGTGGATTTTCTCCTACACGATTTTGGTCGGCTCGTCAAAAAAACGGGTGTCAAGAATCATCATCGCTTGATCCCGCTGGGACATCATTGGCCCGCCATTTACTGCATCGCGCGCTCCTGCTTGATCCCGTGGCTCCGTCGATCGAGCAAAAGTTCGACCGACAGGCCGCCCCCCGGTTGCACACCCGCCTCGTCGAAGCGATGGATGACGCGCACCACGTCGCAGCAGCCATCGGGACTGATCCCGGCCGGTTCCAACCGAAAATCTCCGCCGAACCAACCCTTGGTGCGCCGGAGATACTGCTCGACACTTTCCACGGAACTGTCCGCCGAGCCGATGATGGAGTAGTCGATCAGGCCGGTCGTGCCGAGGCGCGATGCCTCGCTCCAGCCCTCGTCCCGATACAGGCCCTCTTCGAGGCGCCAAACCAGGTCGAAGGACTCGCCCGATCTCTTGTGCCAGTGGAGCCGGTAATAAAGGTTGCGCCGCCAACTTGGCGAATGGCCGGTCATCCAGTTCATCTCGAACGGTGTCGGCCAGGCGATCAGGCTGCGGTCTCGACTGAACACCACCTCGTCCCCATCATCCGCCACAAAGGGGGTATCGGGACGACCATCGGCGGGGGGCGGGCCGATTCGCGTACCGAGCGGAAAAGCCTTGCCCAAGGCGCGCAAGGTCAACCGACCAGCGGCGTCGACGTCGTATCGTATATTCACCGGGTTGCCATCGAGGCCGGACAGATACATCGTCGCATCGCCGATTTTCAGGCTGGGCGGCCAGTAGACATAGGCGCCAACAGGCAGCGCTTCCGCCGGTCCTGTGGCGATGCAGTCGAGCAAGAGCACGAGCTGCCGCCCGGCAAACAGCCAGACACCAGCGACGCCGATGAGAGCCAGAACCGCCAGGATCACGGCGAAACGCATGGCGGCTGCTCCTTCGCGCAGGGATGCTCGCATCAACATCAGGTCCGCTGATTCATGGAAAAGGGAGGCAAATTGATATACGCTCAAAGCGTCTAAGGGTGAGACTTTTCCTTTCTCCTACCGAAAGCGACGATGTCTCTTGTGGGTCAAAATCCGAAGTCACGCATCCCTCGACGCGGTGTCTGATTTCCTTCCGAAAGCCGACATGCGCCCGTGCGACTGACACGTCCGTTCGGGACCGCAAGCGGAACTGCCCCCCGAGCCGCGCCGGAGGTCCAAGCTGGAGACCGGGCAGGACGATCGTCTGGCGGAACCTTGCTACCGGGTCCGTGTTGGATCGTCAGGAATGCCTGGTGGACGTCGACCGGCCTCGATCTTCGAACCCGCGGAGGCGAGCAATGGGACTGTCCTGGCAACAGGGTCCGCTCGCACCGGAAGCGATTGGCCGCTTCCTCGTGCCCGAACCGCTGCCCAAGAGGCTGTTATACGTCGAGCCGTTGCGCCGGCGCATGCGCGTGCGCTTCGGCGGACTCTCGATCGCCGATAGCGAGCACGTCCTCCTGCTGTTCGAACCCGGCCGCTATCCGGTGGCCTATTTCCCCGAAACCGACGTCGCTCCCCACACCCTGGAACGCACCGACCATACCACCCAGCACCCCGATCTCGGGCTCACGTCGTGGTATGCGGTGCGGGCGGGCGAGCACATCGCATCGCGAGGGGCGTGGCAGCATACCGGCCTGCCCGCCCACGCGAGCGAACTGCAGGCACGTGTCGCCTTCGCTTGGCGGAGCATGGACGCCTTCTACGAAGAAGACGAACGAATCCTGGGCCATGCCGCCGACAGCTACCACCGCATCGACATTCGCCAAGCCTCCCGTAACCTCGTGGTCCGCCATGGCAACCGGATCATCGCGGATACCATGCGGCCGTTCGTCCTCTACGAATCCGGCTTCGCGCCGCGCTGGTACGTTCTGCGCGTCGACATCGATGAGACCGCCCTCACGCCGGTAAAATTCCAGACTTTCTGCCCATACAAAGGGCTCTGCAGCTATTACACGATCGGTGACGCGCGTCTGGCGGCGTGGTCGTATCCGGATGCCTATGCTCAAGTCAGACGCATCTCCAACCTGGTGTCATTCGAGCCGGACCTCGTCTCGGTACATCTCGATGGCGCCCAGCTCCATCTCGAGCCGGGTCAGGCGGTGATTCCACACGGCCCCGACCGCGACCTCACCGTCCCGGAGGCGGTCCGCCCAGCAAAAGACCGTGAGCGAGCACCCGGTAGCGGGCCCGCCACGGTTGCGAGCGGCTAGGGCGGGCTTCCGGCCCCCACCAAAGCGGAGCGACATGGCTCGACTACTATCGGTGAACGTCGGACTTCCGCGCGACATCGCGTGGAAGGGTCGCACCGTGCACACCGGAATCTGGAAGAATCCGCTGCGTGGCCGCTGCCGGGTCGGCCGGCTGAATCTGGACGGAGACCGTCAAGGCGACCTGGCCGGCCACGGCGGTGAGCAGCGAGCCGTCTTCGTCTACCAGATCGAATCGTATCGCTACTGGCAGGAGCGGCTGAAGAGAACCGACTTCGTCCACGGACAGTTCGGCGAGAACTTCACCATCGAAGGATTGCCTGACGATGCCGTTTGTATCGGGGACCGTTTTCAAATCGGCAGCGCGCTGTTCGAGATCACCCAACCGCGCGTGACCTGCTATCGCGTCGGCATTCGGACGAACGAGCCCCGGATGCCGGCGTTGCTGACATCCAGCGGGCGCCCGGGATTCTACTTTCGCGTCCTGCAGGAAGGCGAGGTGGGCGCCGGCGACGACATCGTGAAAGTCGCAGAGACGAAGGAGCGAATGACGGTCGCGGAGATCAACGCGCTCCTCTATCTGCCCCATCATGCGCGCGATCGACTGGAGCGCGCGGTGCGGATCGAGGCGCTTTCGCCCGGATGGCGTTCGTCGTTCGAGGCACTGCTGCAGAGCCAAACGACTGCCGAGGGGAGTGGCAACGCGGGGCTCGCGCCGGCGGCGGCTGCGCATCCGGTTGCACCGGGATTTCGGCCTCTCGCGGTGGCGGCGATCGATCAGGAGGCCGCGGACGTCCTGTCGCTGACGATGCGGAGTCCCGACGGGCAATCGCTGCCGACCGCTCTGCCGGGGCAGTATGTGGTGCTGCGACTTCCGCGGACCACACCAGGCACGCCCCTGTTTCGCAGCTACTCCCTCTCGGGTCCCGTCTCGACGCAGCACTATCGAATCAGCGTGAAGATCGAACCGAACGGCGCAGCCGGCACCTACCTGCGGGAGAATGTCCATGTGGGCGATGCCGTCGACGTGAGCGCGCCGCGGGGAAGCTTCATTCTGCAACCCGGCAAGGGGCCGGTGGTCCTGCTCAGCGCAGGAATCGGCGCAACCCCCGTTCTGGCGATGCTGCACGCGCTGGCGGCGGTCCGCTCGACACGACAGGTCTTGTGGCTGCACGCGGCCCGTGATGGGCAGCATCATCCATTCGCCGCCGAGGTCCGCCGCCTCATGCCGGCCCTCACCCATGGCCGCAGCTATGTTTGCTACAGCAGGCCGGACCCGCGTGACAGGATGGGTGAGGATTTTGACGGCACCGGCCATCTGTCGCGATCGGCCCTAAGCGACGTCGGCGTCCCACGCGAGGCGGATTTCTACCTCTGCGGCCCCACCCGCTTCATGGCAGACATGAAAGAGGCGCTTCTCGCGGTCGGCGTAGCGCCGGAGCGGATTCGCGTCGAACTCTTCAACGGCAGCGAGCCGCGGACCCCGGGTGTGGTCGGCGCAGCGAGGCGCGCGGCGCATGTGCCCGAGAACGACAGCGACACCGGCCCGCTCATCTCGTTCGCGCGAAGCGGCATCGCGGCGCACTGGAAGGATTCCTACCAGAGCATTCTGGAACTGGCCGAAGCGTGCGACGTTCCAGTCCGCTGGTCGTGCCGGACGGGTGTCTGTCACAACTGCGAGAGCGGTCTGGTTTCGGGGGCGGTCGTTTACGGACCCGAGCCCCTCGAAAAGCCCGCCGACGGCAACCTTCTCGTATGCTGCTCCCGACCCAGTGGCGACATCGTCGTCGATTTGTGAAACCCGCCCAGGCGACCGGGGTCCGAGGCGGATTCGATCACAGGCGCGGCAACTTATCGCGTGTTGTATTTTGGCGTTCCGCGCGAATCCCGGTCACCAGCCGACTGGTGAATCGTATCGCTGTAGAATGGACCCGCCGAGGGGTCGTTCCCGCGAGGTCCGGCACCGGTCGTCGACCGCGCCCGCTTGCTGGATGCGTGTTTGCTGGATGCGTGTTTGTTGGATGCGCGGGAGCGTTGGTAATATTTTGGCGTCCCCCGCGAATCGCGATCGCCCGCCGATTGATGGATTGTATCGCTGTAGGTTGGCCCCGTGGACTGCGCGCTCGCACTCCCGTAACCCATCCCGACGACGACGGCCGAAGCCAGTAGAATAGCTTTCATTGAGACCTCCTGATTTCCACGCGCGACCCGCGGCAACGCCAATGCCGCCGACCTCGCGAGAGGGTCACCGTCTCACGGTTGAGCGTGAGACGGTTATCCATCTTGAGGCCATCGCGCGCCGATACGCTGCGCCATTTCGGAGGTTGCCGCCTTGACGGCCATCAATTTTTCGGACCCGTGCGGCTTTCAGAAATTGACGAATGTCAACGCACCGCGGCCGGACCGGATCACGCACGACACACGGCGCCTGCCAACGTCTGCAAACGGTCAGAACCGGAAAGGCCCAGACTAAATTGACCCGGGGCGATCGTCGATTGCGGCGCGTATCACTTGTCGGATCCGCTCGTTCGACAGGAACAGGTCGTGGTTGATGATGCCCCAGCCCTGTTCCGAAGCGTCGATCACGCGCAGCCCCAATTTCACCAGCTGGGCCTTGTGGGCCGCGCCGACCCGGGTGATCCCGCCAGCCATCCATCCCGACAGCGCGAGCGCGCGATCATTTGCCGAGGTAATCAACGTGATCTTCGGGGCCAGCTGCCCAATGCGCACGACCGACGACGCGAACACGTCCATGTCGATGTCAGGAGACGCAAAGACGACCGCGCCGATCCGATCGGCCGCCGCGCTGCCATGATCCGCATAAAACTGCCGCAGCGCCTCCATGGTGAGCATGGTACCGATGCTGTGCGCCACGATATGGATACGGCCGACGCTCGGGCTCGCCATCAGCCCGTCGAGCACCTGCTGCAGGGCATCGCGCGACCACATCGCGCTTTCGCGATCGTAGCCGTAATCGAACAGTTTCGCCCGCGATGGCCATGAGAACACCATGGTCTTGCCGCGGAACTTGAGGCCGTCCGAGAGCCGCACGGCATCGACCGCGGCCGTCTCGAAACTCTGATTGAAGCCGTGAACATAAATGAGCACATCGCGTGTGCCGGCGCCCGGATCGACCAGGTCTCCCACACTGGCGACCGGCTCGATCGCCGCGATGCGCCAGTCATCGAGCCCGACCGCGGCGAGCGAGAACCGGCTCTCGCTGGGCGGCGTGAGCTTCGCGCGCCCGATGTGCAACGCGGATGCCCGCTCGGTTCCGTACCAGGGTATTGCGCGCGCGCCGTTCGCCGGCTTGCGCGTGGTGGCGACAAGAAGAACCGGATCGATCGAAAGACCGGACGCCTCAAACGGGGGAGCGCTCGACGCCAAGCCCGCGCACCCTGCGAGTGCGAGCGTGGAAGCCGCAGACACAAGCCCATGCAGCACGGTGCGGCGCGACGCGGCCGTACCAGACAACGCACGATGAACGTTCACCCGACCCCTTCCCTACGACGCGCACCGTCGCTGCGTCCCGCCATTTCCCCGGGCCTGCCTGCGACCTCATCGCGGCAACAACAGGGCGAACGGCGGAACTATCCCGGGACAGGGAACTTCGCTCTCGCGCTATTGATTGATTTCCGGCTCTACGAGCCTTGCCAAGTTCCGCAACGACTCCTGCCAGCCGAGATAACAGGCCTCCGGTGGAATGACGTCCGGGATTCCTTCCTGCACGATGTCGAGCTCGGTGCCCATCGACACTTTCTTCAACGTCACCGTCACCGTAATGTCGCCGGCGAGGTTGGGATCGTCGAATTTATCCGTGTAGCGCACGCGTTCGTTCGGAACGAGCTCGATATATTCGCCGCCGAACGAGTGGCCGTTGCCCGTCGTGAAGTTCCGGAAGGACATTTTGAAAGTGCCGCCGACCTTCGGTTCCAGATGATGGACCGTGCAGGCAAAGCCGTTGGGCGGAAGCCATTTCGCCAGTGCATCCGCCTCGAGGAAGGCGCGATACACCTTCCCCGGCTTGGTCGACAGGACGCGGTGCAAGCGAACGGTGTTGGGCATGGTGGTTTTCCTTTTGCGAATTGACTGAACGGACGCTGCCGCCGATCAACCAGCCGGGATCGGCAGAATCGGCATGATCTCGACGGATTCGCCCGGAAAGATCGCGAAATGCGGATGATTCTCGAACAACTTGGCGGCCGCCGCG
>DATBBS010000052.1:0-3392 GCA_036270895.1 Xanthobacteraceae bacterium | reverse complement strand
AGCGGACCCGCAGCGAGCCCTGCTCGTCGACCCGCACGCGCCGCGTCACGCCGCCCCGCGCCGCGACCGTGAGCGCAATCCGGCCCTCGGCTCGATTGGCGGCGAAAATTTTTGCGGCAGCTGCAGGCGCCAACACGAGAGCTCTCGATCATCGTTCGCTCCCCCCTTGTGGGGGAGGGACAGGGAGGGGGGTAGCGGCTTGCGCATGAATTCGTGGCCACCCCCCTCCCCCACCCTCCCCCACAAGGGGGGAGGGAGCAGGATGGCATTCTGGGACAGTCACAGCGCCATGGCGCGCCGCAAGGCTCCTTCGTCCAGATTGGCGCGGTCGCAGGCATGGACGATGCTGCCGCGCTCCATGACGACGAAATGATCGCCGAGCTCGCTGGCAAAGTCGAGATACTGTTCGACCAGCACGATCGCCATTTCGCCCAGGCCGCGCAGATACGAGATGGCGCGCCCGATGTCCTTGATGATCGAGGGCTGGATGCCCTCGGTCGGCTCGTCGAGCAGCAGGAGACGCGGCCGCATCACCAGGGCGCGGCCGATCGCGAGCTGCTGCTGCTGGCCGCCCGACAGATCGCCGCCGCGACGCCGCAGCATGCTGCCGAGCACCGGGAACAGCGAATACACGTCGTCGGGAATTGTGCGGTCCCCTCGCCGCAGCGGCGCGTAGCCTGTCTCGAGATTCTCCTCGACGGTCAAAAGCGGAAAGATGTCGCGGCCCTGCGGCACATAGGCGATGCCGCGGCGCGCCCGCTCATAGGGCCGCAGCGCCGTGATGTCGGCGCCTTCCCAGTGGATCGTGCCGGAAGCGATCGGGTGCTCGCCGATGAGCGCACGCAACAGGCTGGTCTTGCCGACCCCGTTGCGGCCGAGCACGCAGGTCACCTTGCCGGGCTCTGCGTGCAACGTGATGGATCGCAGCGCCTGGGCGGCGCCGTAATAGAGATCGATCGCGGTCGCGTCGAGCATGGTCAGCGTCCCAGATAGACTTCGATGACGCGCTCGTTCGCCGAGACCTGGTCGATCGAGCCTTCGGCCAGCACCGAGCCTTCGTGCAGGACCGTCACCCGCACACCGAGGTCGCGCACAAAAGCCATGTCGTGCTCGACCACGATCACGGTCTTGTCGCGGTTGATCTCCTTGAGCAGCTCGGCGGTCTGCCGGGTCTCGGCATCGGTCATGCCGGCGACCGGCTCGTCGACCAGCAGCAGCTTGGGCTCCTGGGCGAGCAGCATGCCGATCTCGAGCCACTGCTTCTGCCCGTGCGACAGGCTGCCGGCCAGGCGGCTGCGCACCGTGGGCAGGCGGATGACCTCCAGGATTCGGTTGATGCGGCTCGTTTCCTCGGCGCTCTCCTGCCACCACAGGGTCGCGCGCGCGCGACGGTCGCTCTTGAGGGCGAGCCGGAGATTGTCCTCGACCGTATGGCTGTCGAACACCGTCGGCTTCTGGAACTTGCGGCCGATGCCGAGTTCGGCGATCTCGGTCTCGTCGAGGGCGGTGAGATCATGCGAGCCGTCGAAGACCGCGTCGCCGGTGTCGGGCCGCGTCTTGCCGGTGACCACGTCCATCATGGTGGTCTTGCCGGCGCCGTTGGGGCCGATGATCGCCCGCATCTCGCCGGCCTTCACCACGAAGGACAGGTTGTTGAGCGCCTTGAATCCGTCGAACGACACGTTGATGCCGTCGAGGTAGAGGAGCGCGGTGGTCGTCTTGGCGTCCATCTTGGCTCCTCACTCGGCCGCCCGTGGCACAGCGACCGGCGCGCCGCGTGGCGACGCCGCCTGCTCGCGCCGCTGCGCCACCCAATGGCGGAACGTTCCGACGACGCCGCGCGGCAAGGCCAGCGTCACCACGACGAACAGGCCCCCGAGCAGGAACAGCCAGTAGGGCGCGAGCGCGCCGCTGGTGAAATAGGTCTTGCCGTAATTGACCAGCACCGCGCCGATCACCGCGCCCGTGAGGGTCCCGCGACCACCGACCGCCACCCAGATCACTGCCTCGATCGAATTGGCGGGCGCGAATTCGCTTGGATTGATGATGCCGACCTGCGGCACATAGAGGGCGCCGGCGACTCCCGCCATGCAGGCCGACAAGGTGAAGATGAAGAGCTTGTAGGACTCGACCCGATAGCCGAGGAAGCGGGTGCGCGACTCGGCATCACGGATCGCAATCAGGACCTTGCCGAACTTGGAGGCCACGATGGCGCGGCAGATGACGAAGCCGAGCATCAGGGCCACGACCGAGAGCGCGAACAGCGCGGCGCGCGTCCCGGGCGCCTGCACGTTGAAGCCCAGGATGTCCTTGAAGTCGGTGAGCCCGTTGTTGCCGCCGAAGCCGAAATTGTTGCGGAAGAAGCCGAGCAGCAGCGCGTAGGTCAGCGCCTGGGTGATGATCGACAGATAGACGCCGGTGACGCGGCTGCGGAATGCGAACCAGCCGAACACGAAGGCGAGGATGCCGGGCACCAGAAGAACCATGAGGGCCGCATAGGCGAAATTCTGGAACCCATACCAGTAGACCGGCAACTCCGGCCAGTTCAGGAACACCATGAAGTCCGGCAGGACCGGGTTGGCATAGACGCCGCGCGTGCCGATCTGGCGCATCAGATACATGCCCATGGCGTAGCCGCCGAGCGCGAAGAAAGCGCCGTGGCCGAGCGAAAGAATGCCGCAATAGCCCCAGATCAGGTCGATGGAGAGCGCGAGCAGCGCGTAGCAGGTATATTTGCCGAACAGCGCCACCAGATAGGTCGGCAGGTGGAGCGCCGACGTCTCCGGCACCAGCAGGTTGAGGGCCGGCACCAGGATCGCGAGCGCCGCCAGCACGGCCAGAAACGCGAGCGCGCCGCGATCGAGGGAGCGCGCGACGAACGCCGTCATCATGCCTCGACCGCCCGGCCCTTGAGGGCGAACAGACCCCGCGGACGCTTCTGGATGAAGAGGATGATCAGCACCAGGATCGCGATCTTGCCCAGCACCGCGCCGGCAAAGGGCTCGAGGAACTTGTTGGCGATGCCGAGCGTGAGCGCGCCCACCAGCGTTCCCCACAGATTGCCCACGCCGCCGAACACCACCACCATGAAACTGTCGATGATGTAGCCCTGGCCCAGATTGGGGCTGACATTGTCGATCTGCGAGAGCGCCACGCCGGCAAGCCCGGCGATCCCGGAGCCGAGCCCGAAGGTGAGCGCGTCGATGCGCCCGGTGGCGATCCCCATGGCGGCGGCCATCGCCCGGTTCTGGGTGACCGCCCGCATCTCGAGCCCGAGCCGCGTGAGACGCAGGAGCGCGATCAGGGCGACGAAGACGGCGAGCGCGAAGCAGATGATCCACAATCGATTGTAGGTGATGGTGATCTGCCCGACCTCGAAGGCGCCGCTCATC
>DATBBS010000051.1:0-19837 GCA_036270895.1 Xanthobacteraceae bacterium | reverse complement strand
TCCGTAATCGTCAGGCAGACCGGCGGGCCGTTCGATGTAGCTGTATTCGATGGCGGCAGCGAGCTGCGCTGCGCTAGTGGACCCGCTCCAAAGCCCAAGACCAACGATCGCAAGCAGATTGACTGCGCGCGAGACAAAAATGTTGAGCATCGTCACGCCTCCAGAGATGACAACCATTCGGCGGCGCGACTAACGCTATACCAAGCGGCGCTCCGCGCAAGAGTGCTCTGTCCGGGAGTCGCTGGCGATGCAGATCGCGAGGGACGTATCCCGGGGCCGACCGGATCTTTCGGCGAGCTTCTCGTCTTAACGATTCTGTAACCATGATGCCGTTGCCGGCCGTCGCATCATGACTTTCACTTCGGCGCCACAAGCGATCCTTGAATCTGTCATGAGAATCGTGCATGCGTTTTCGTGCATGACGGCTCGTATGGTGGCGAACCGATGAGAGAGTCGCGGTATCCTCGGACGGGGTACTGCCGTTCGCCCGCTGTCTGCCGAACACCTCCTTGTCTTGTCAAATCAAGCAACCCCGCGCTTCGGCGCGGGGCGCATGCGCATGGCTGTTCCTCTCGGCCGAGCAAAAAGGAGTCTGCCCGTGGGTAAGCACTTCAATAAAAAGCGGCGGCGCGACCTTCGCGCATTCGATACCGCCGAGATCATCGAGTTTCAAGGCGTGAAGTTCGGGGACGAACGAAGTCTTCCCCCGATCAAGGCCCTCAACCCCAAGCAGGCGACATACCTCGATGCCCTGCGCACCAGTCCGCAGATGATCGTGCTGGGGCCCGCCGGCACCGGCAAGACGTGGATGGCCGCCACCCATGCGGCCGATCTTTTGCGCAACCGGAAGATCGACAAGATCATTCTCACCCGGCCGAATGTCCCGTGTGGACGTTCGCTCGGATATTTTCCCGGCACGCTCGAAGCCAAGTTCGCGCCCTGGGCGGCCCCGGTGATCGAGGCCATCAAGGAACGGATCGGCCGGGCCGCCTATGAGATTGCGCTCAAGAATGGCGATATCGAGCTTGTGCCGTTCGAGGTCATGCGTGGGCGGTCATGGAGCAATGCCTTTATCCTGCTCGATGAGGCGCAGAATTGCTCGCTTGCCGAGATCAAGACATTTCTGACGCGCATCGGCGACCACTGCACCGTGGTCGTCAATGGCGATATCAGCCAATGCGATCTCGATCAGGCCAGCGGCCTGCGCACCGTCATACACATCATCAAGTCGCAGATGCTGTCGGTCCCCGTCATCGAATTCGCACGGGAGGACATCGTCCGGTCCGGCATCTGTGCCATGTGGGTGAGGGCGTTCGATGAAGCCAATCTCTAGCAGGTTCGCCGACGGGTAACCTCCCAGGTAACCGTCGCGCTCCCGTCGCGGCAACGCGCTAGCGCGCCTTGGCGTTGAACCCGATCGGCGACATGTGCCGCGCCACGCGCTTGGCGATCATGGGCCCGGTCGTCGCGGCGTAGGTCTTGAAATGCGCCGTCGCGCGATGCGCCTCCAGGGCGGCGGCGTTGTCGTAGACCTCGTACAGAAAGACGTGGTGCGGGTTGCTCTCCTCGAGCAGCACGTCGAATTGCCGGCAGCCGGGCTCCTTCACGCTCGCCGCCGCGTTCGCCAGGATCGCGGCTTTGAACTTGTCGAATTCGGCGGGCACGATGTCGAGCTCGACCGCATTGATGTAGGGCGTGGAAGCAGGCATGGGGTCCTCGGGGTTCGCGATGGCGGCGGCGCAGGGCAGGGCAGGGCGGGCGAAAATTGGATCATAACAATTTGTCATCATCCTCATAAAGGTCTCGGATTCCTGCAGCGAGCGGGAATCCGTAACCTGCTCCCGGCCGGTCCCATATCAACTTTCCGGACGGATGTGCGTTGCTGGCATGGATCTCGGCGCTCGTATTCATCAGGGCGATCAGCAGCACCTGAACCGAGTCGATGCCGAGCCCTTTTGCCCGCCTGACGCCCTCCGGCCAGCCGATCTCATAATCGCACCGCCAATGATCCTGCACATCCACAGGCTTGTGGATTGTGATTGGAACGTCGATCTCGCCGCCTTCAGCGTCGAGTTTCAGGAGCCGGCCCAGGATGATCATCGGTTCACCGTCTGATAACGCGGGCGCTCGCATGGGTCGTCCCGCACGACATTCGCGGCTCGGCATGGAAGCACTCACCGGCAAAACCAAAAGGACTCTCGCGGTTCAATCGGGCAATCTGACCTCGCTGTAGCGTGGCCGATAAAGGTTTGCTTGTGCTTGCAGCTTGCCGTGATCGACCAGGTAGTTCACGCGCTTCACGATGGCGTATTCGCTGATGTCGACCTGGTCGCGCCGGCACGCATTCAGCACGTCCCCCATGACTCTCGCCACCTTCAGCCATCGCGGGGCGGCGGACGCCAGGATGAGCTCGTCGATGCGCTGCGCCAAAGCATCGGGAAGCACCCCGCGCTCGCGGCAGTAGTCGTCATAGGCCCGCGCCACATCGGGATCGATGCTTCCCGGCGGCAGCCGGTCGAGGAAGTCGCGTTCGGCGCCGCAGTCGGCATTTCCCCGCGTGAAGGTGAGCCCGAGGAGCTGGCGCAGGACGTCCTCAACGATGGCGGGGCGATCGAGCGCGAGCGCGACGCGGGCCTTTTCGCCCAGGGCGTGCCGCCGCCACATCCCGACGCGCAGCGCGACCTCGACCGCGCGGTCGATGACCCGCATCGCGGCCTCCGGCTGCTCCTCCTCATTGAGCTTCTGGCTCGCCAGGAAGATCAGCGGCTGAGGATTATCGGGGTCGGCCTCGAAATCCGCCAGGTGGGTGGCTTCGGCGGCGGCATAGTTGCCGCGGACGTGATACGCGCTGGCGAGGTGAAAGCGCAAGGCATGAAGCCGCAACGGATGCGTTTCACGGCTCATCCTGTCCTCGAGCACCGGAATGATGTCCATCTCCGGCGGGTCTTTCATCCATTCGTAGTGCCAATCGTGGATTTCCATCGCCGGGTCGCGGCAGCGCGCGGCATGGGCCGCCGCTTCGTTCCCCTGCGCCTCGTGCTCATTGGCCAGGAACCAATTCAGTATCTGCCATTCTCTGGTCGTCGCGTTCGGCTTCGATCCGCATCTCCAGGGCGTGGACGATGTCCTCGCCGGTACGGGTGCGCCGCAGTTCCTGGCACCAGCGGTCGATCTCGTTGAAGGATTCGGGGTAGCCCATGGGTGCTCAATGCCTGTTCGTCAGGGTCGCCCGCCGATCGCCGGCGTTTGCGGCGCGCCTGATGCAATTGGGAAGGGATTCAATCAGGCAGCCTGACCTCGCTGTCCGGGCGACGCAGGTTTCCTTTGGCCTGCAGCTCGTCGTGCTCGGCGAGGTAACGCACGCGCTTCGCAATGGCATATTCGGTGACGTCGATCTTGTGGCGCGCACAGGCGCTCAGCGCATCCGACGTCAGGTCCGCCACCTTTCGCCATTCGGCGGACGCGCACGACACAATGAGGTCGTCGATCTGCTGCTCCAGCTCGTCGGGAAGGGCGCCGCGCTTGCGGCAGTGGTCGTCATAGGCCTGCGTCACCCCGGCATCGATGCTTCCCGGAGGGAGGCGGTCGAGGAAGTCGCGCTCGACACCGCAGTCGGCGTTTCCCGGCGTGAAGGTCAGACTAAGGAGCTGGCGCAGGACCTCCTCGACGATATCCGGACGATCGAGCGCCAGCGCGACGCGCGCCTTCTGGCCGAGCGCGTGCCGCCGCCACATGCCGGTCCGCAACGCGACCTCGACCGCGCGGTCGATGATCGGCATCGCGGCTTCGGGCTGCTCCTCGTAATAGAGTTTCTGGCTGCTGAGGAAAATCAGCGGCTGGGGATTGTCGGGGTTGGCCTCGAAGTCGGCCAGGTAGGTCGCTTCGGAGGCCGCATAGTTGCCCCGGTCGCGGTGCGCGTCAGCCAAGAAATAGCGCAAAAGGTGAAGTCTCGAGGGGTGCGTTTCGCGTCGAATTCTGTCCTCGAGGACGTGAATGATGTCCACCGGCGGGTTTTGCCACCATTCCTGGTGCCAGCTGATGATGTCGTCACACACTTGGCGGCGGCGCAGCGCCTCCATGGCCGCCTGGTTGCCCTGCGCCTCATACTCCTGGTGCAGGAAGGCGCTCAGAATCTCGAACCTCTCCGGGTCGGACTCGGCGTCGAGCCGTTGCTCGAGCGCACGGACCATGTCGTCCCGCGCATGGGACCGCCGCAGGTCCTGCCGCCACGCATTGAGCCCGTTGTAGGTCTCGGGATAGCCCATGGCACCCTCGTTGTGCTTCAGCACCCCAGTGTTCTAGCCAACGTTATCACGGGCGTGTGAACAAAACAAGAACACGGTGCCCTGATCCACCTAGCGGTTAGGATCTATCCACGTTTCCTCGTCCTCATCTCCCCATTTGGGGACTTCGCGGCGGGGCGGTCGTCCCCCATTTTTCATGCAACCAAGCCAACGTTCCTGGGCTCTGTCACGGCACCCGTCATAGTAGTCGGGGTGAGCCATAAAGGGGCGTCGCTCGTCGCATTCACGAATTTCCTCCTGATGCCGGCGGTCGCACTCCGACTCATCGTCGCCGCCACTCGAAGACCGTGAGCGCGACCGGAAGTAATTGAATAGACCTTCCAGGCCCTTGTTCGCGTTTTTTAGCCACTCCTCGAAACCGGGTATTGTCGGCGGGCTTGGGGCGGGAGCTGGCGTTGGCCAGGGCATCGGTACCGGCCACGGAATTGTCGGTGAGCGTAATCCGACGGGCACGGCCCCTTCCGATGACGGGATAGACGAGGATGCTTCCGGGGTCATGCGATTGGGCATTGGCGTGGCCCAGGCCTGCGGCAAGGTAGGAGTTGAGGTGAAATAGGGAAGCTCGTGCAGCAACGGCGGCGGATTTCCGGCGCTGTCCACCAGCCATGACGGTCGTTGAGCTTGGCTGGGCGAGATGCTTGCGATCGGTGCTGACGGAAACCACGGCGCGGGCTGACCGGGAACGGGATAACCGCGAGTTGCGGACGCGCCTGCGCTTTGTGCGGTCAGATCGCGCGTGGCTTGTGACCAGGACGAGTCGCCGTATGGATAGAGATCGCGATAAGCCAGATCTTGTGCGTCATCCGGGAACACCCCGCCCAGAATGCCGCCGTTGCGCATAGTCCAAGGGTCACGTCCAGCCATGGCTTGGCTCCGTTGGTTGACAAGAAGGTTTTCGGTTTTGGTACTGGGAAGCGGGCGCGCGTCGGCGCGAGGGCGGCTTCAGGCTGCTCTCGGGCCACGGACGCACACGATGTCGGTGGTCGCCTGTCCGGGTCGAAACCAACAAGTGGGCGCGAGACGATGGGACGCAGAACGACGAAAGGGCCGCTAGGCGGCCCTTGCAAAATTCTGCGCGCAACAGCGCGTCGCGGATTGGATCGAGTTTAGCCCAGACGCAAAAATGCCCGACGCAGCCTCTGCGCCGGGCGCAATTCCAACTATGGATTTTCTCCTATACCCGCGATTTAAAGGGCGCAAGAGTCATGTTGTTGCGTTCGGCCAAAAAAGTTTGGATTTTCCGACATGCCTTTTACCGCTCCATCGAAATCACCGCGAAATAGATGCCAGGCGATTACGCGCGACCCTGATTGGTAGGTTGCCAATGGCGAAGTCGATTGCGATCTTCAGAAAAACGAGATTGAAACAAGAATCTTGACACGCATTTTTTGACGGCTCGACCGATTTGGTGTAGGAGAAAATCCACAACTGGAATTGCGCCCCGCCGGCAACCCCGCGCGGGCGCTTTGTGTTTCGGCGTCCGCGCGGGCGCGCCCGAGGCGCGTCGCGACGACGGCCTCCTGTAAATTCCCTGTTGATTCCCTGTATTAACAGGCCGGATGCCTGTTCTCGGCCTCAAAACCCCTGTTCTTTCGACGCTGCGTCGCCTGATAATCGCGCCAACATCCTCGATTTACAGGGATGGCGCTCCGGTTCGGCGCACCGGCGCAAGCCGCACTGAAGTCCCTCACTTCCCCAGGTTCACCAGCCCCATCGAGATCGCAGGGAAATAGCTGATCACCATCAGGGTGATGAAATTGATCGCCACGAAGGGCAGCACGCCGCGGTAGATCGAGCCGAGCGGCTGCTTGAAGATCGCCTGCGAGGCAAACAGGTTGAGCCCGAAGGGCGGGGTGTACATGCCGATGCTGAGATTCACCGCCATGATGATCCCGAAATGGATCGGGTGCACGCCGGCGGCCTGCACCAGCGGGAGGAGCAGCGGCGTCAGGATCATGATGGCGGCCGGCGGCTCGAGGAAGCTGCCGACCAGCAGAAGCCCGAGATTGACGATCAGCAGCGTCTCGAAGGGATGCAGATGCAGCGCCGTCATGGCGTCGACGATATGCTGCGGGATGCCGCTGGTGGTGAGCAGCCACGAATAGATGCCGGCCGCCGTCACGATGATCAGGATCTGCGAGATCAAAAACACCGACGCGAGCGTGATCTGCCAGAGCTGGCGCCAGCCGATGTCGCGGTAGATGAACATGGTGACGACGATCGAATAGATCGCCGCGACGCCGGCGGCCTCGGTCGGGGTGAAAATCCCGCCATAGATGCCGCCGAAGATGACGACCGGGGTGCCGAGCGCCCAGCCCGCCTCCTTGGTGGCGGCCCATATCTTCGGCCAGGAGGCGGGCGCGCCCACCTTCACGGCGCGGGCGCGCGAATAGACCACCACATAGACGGCGTCGACCAGGCCGATCAGCAGGCTCGGCAGGATGCCTGCGGTGAACAGGTCGACGGCGGATTGCTGCGCCGACATGCTGTAGAGGATCATGGCGATCGAGGGCGGGATCACCACCGCGATGGCGCCCGACGAGGCGATCAGGCTGACCGTGAAGCGGTCCCCATAGCCGCCGTCGCGCAGCGCCGGATAGACCAGGCGACCGACGGCCGCCACGGTGCCGACCGAGGTATGCGACATGGCGCCGAACAGCTCGGAGGAGGCGATCACCGTGATGGGCAGCGAGCCGCGCGCGCTGCCCGTCAGTGCCGTCACCCAGACGATGACGCGCTTGGCGATGCCGCCCTGGCCCATGATCTCGCCCGCCAGGATGAAGAAGGGGATCGCGAGCAGCGGGAAGTTGTCGAGGCCGCCGAACATGTTGGTCTGGATGGTGGTCAACGGCACGTCGGCCACCCAGACGACCGCGACGAGCGAGGCGATCAGCAGGATCAGGTAGATCGGCAACCCGATGCAGAGCAGGATCACCGGAAGGATGAAATAGACGAAAGTCGCTAGCACGGCGGGATCCCGCAAGCGGTCGGCGCCGGCCGCGCGGCCGGCACGTCAGAACGCCTCCACGGGCGGCGCGCCGGGCGGTTCCTCGGTCCGGATGCCGGCCACCAGGCGGGCGCCCACCAGGAGGGCATTGAGGCCGAGGCCGATCGGCACCAGGGCCTGCGGGATGACCAGCGGAATATCCGCCGCCTGGCTGCGCTGGTCGAACTCGGCCAGCATCTGGATCGCCGGCCAGCCGATCACGATCAGGATCAGGCTCACCGCGATGACGGCGAGATCGGAGAACACGTCGAGGCCGCGGCGCCAGCGCGGGGGCAGGGCGTGGAGGAACACGTCCATGCGCAGCTGCTGGCCGCGCCAGCCCACCACGCTGTTGCCGAGAAAGACGGTGCCGACGAACAGGAACAGCATGATCTCCTCGGCCGAGGCGATCGGCGAGAAGAACACGTAGCGGCCGATGATGTTGGCGAAGTTGAGCGCGACCGCCACCAGCAGGCAGAGCGCGGACAGGAACAGAATGACGGTGGCGAGACCCCGGATCAGCTTCATCGGTTCACTCGTTTACCCATGTCGTCTTCCGCGCCTGGTGAGCACCCGACTCGTCATGCCCGCGCATAGCCGTTCGAAGAACGGCGTCGCTTCGCTCGCCTGTGTCGCGGGCATCCACGCCTTAAAACCGTAGCCGCAAGAAAGACATGGATGGCCGGGACAAGCCCGGCCATGACGCGTGGCTAGGGCAGGGCAAAACGCAACGCCTACTGGTCGCGCTTCGCGGCGGCGAGCAGCATGTCCCACATCGGTTTGAGCTCCGGTTTGGTCTTGACGATGTCGCCGCCGATCGGCGCCATCTTTTTCATCAGCTCGGCGTGGTCGGCCGCCGACAGGTTGATCACCTCGCCGCCCTTCTCGACCCAGGCCTTGCGCTGCGAGACCAGGAAATCGAGCGACCAGGGCAGGACCTCGCCTTGCGCCTGCTTGGCGGTCGCCATCACGATCCCCTGAAGATCGGCCGGCAATCCGTCGAACCACCGCTTGCTCAGCATGGCGACGCTGAAGATGTAGGCGTGGCCGGTCTCGGTCATGTATTTGGCCGTGCCGTGATACTGCAGCGCCGCGAAGACCGGCAGCGCGCCGAGCGCGCCGTCGAGGGTGCCCTGCTGCAGCGCCGGCAGGACGTCGCCCAGCGTGAGCGGCACGCCGGTGCCGCCCAGCCGCGTGAGCTGCTCCATCTGGAACGGCGAGGCCAGCACCCGGACCTTCTTGCCCTTGAGGTCGTCGAGGCTGCGCATCGGCGCCCGCATGTCGAAGGCCGCCGGCCCGGTCAGAAAAAGGCTGGCGCCGACCAGGCCCTTGTTGGACCCGACCGCCAGAAACGCCTTGGCGAATTCGGCATCGTTGATGAGCTTGACGGCGTGCTGATCGTTCTGCAGCAGCCCGGGCACGCTGAGGAGCTCGAAGCGCGGATCGACGCCGACCAGGAATTCCGGCGGGCCGACCCAGATCTGGATCGCGCCGAGCTGGGTGCCCTCGATCATGCGGGGGATCGCGCCGAGCTGGCTCGCCGGATAGACCTCCGCCTTGATGCGGCCGTTGGTGTTCTTGTCGATCGCTACCGCGAAGCGCTTCAGCCATTCGTGCTGGGCGTCGTTGAGGGTCGCGGTGCCGGTCTTGATCACCATGGTCTTGGTGTCTTGCGCGGCGGCGCCGCCGGCGGCCGCGCCCAGGAGCACCGCGGCGAGGCCGAGGGCGCAACCCGTGAGGCGCGCCGTCATCGCGTTGCTGCTGGTCATCGGCTTTCCCCCTTTTGGCGTGTGGAATTTTTGTCAGTCTACATGCGCGATCCACCGCCGGAAAGGCAGGCCGGCCCGCCGCCGGCCGCGACGCGGCGACGTAACGCATGCGCGGGCCGCAAACCGCCGGTGGCAGTGTCGGCGGAGGCGTCGCGGCCGATCGTTGAATCGGCGGGCGCCTGTCGATAAGCTCGGCGCGGGGTCGATTTGTGCGCGTGTTTTGCCCGCATTCACGGAGCGACATCGATGAAAAGGCTCGTGTTGGAAACGACGGCGCCGTTCCAGGGGTTGCCGGAGCTGGTCGCCTATGAGGAGGGCCTGTTCGAAAAAGAAGGCCTCGCCGTCGAATGGGCGGACCGCGACAAGGGCGTCGAGAAGAAGACCGAGACCGGCGTGACCAGCCCGAAGGGCGTCGATCCCTTCGCCAGTCACGGCCGCCTGCTCGAGCAGGGCCAGGCCGACATGTACAACGCCTGCGAATGGGGCAACTACTGCCGCGTGCAGGACACCAGCATCGGCAGCCGGCAGGTCGGCCGGCGCGCCATCGTGACCTATGCGGCGATGATCGTCGCGCCGGATTCGCCGGTCTACACGCCGCAGCAGCTCGCCAACAAGACCATCGGGGTGCCGTTCTATTTCGGCACCCATTATATCGCGCTGCACATGCTGGAAGGCTTTCTGCCGCGCGAGCTCATCAAGGTGTGCCGCGCCCCCAACGGCTCGCGCTACCGGCTGCAGTCGCTGCTCGCCGGCGAAGTCGACGCCGTCACCTTGACGGAGCCGCATATCACCTTGGCGGAAAAGAAGGGCTGCCGCACCATCTGCTCGGCCTTCTTCCACGGCACCGAGGTGGCGTCCGATCGCGTCGACGCCGAGACCTATGCGGCCTTCAACCGCGCGGTGCGCGAGGCGGTGCGCCGCATCAACGCGAACAAGCGCGCCTACATGCATTATTTCATCGACTATCACGCCAAGACCGATCCCGAGATCGCGGCCCTGAAGGTGGAGGACCTGCGCGAGAGCCGGCTGGTGGTGTGCGATCCCGCCCCGATCCCGCTCGACGAGATGGCGCGCACCTTCGACTGGCTCAAGAGCTGGGGCATGCTGGAGCAGACGGCCTCGCCCCTGGCGCTGGTCAACGCCGACGTGCAGGCGCACGCCCATATCGCGGCGGAGTAGGGGGTTTCGATCCTTGTGTTGTTGCGCATGATGTTCTCACGCCGAACCACGCGCTCCGTCATGCCCGGCCTTGTGCCGGGCATCCACGTCAAACTGGACCACGTGCTCCGTCATGCCCGGCCTTGTGCCGGGCATCCACGTCTTGAGGCCTCACCGCAAGAAAGGCGTGGATGGCCGGGACAAGCCCGGCCATGACGAGGCGATCGAACATGCGGAAACGCGTCATGCGCGTCGCCACGGTGGTCGCGGTCGCCTTTCTTGGGGTCATCCCCGCGGGCGCCGCGGATTGGCCCGAGAAGCCGGTGCGGATCGTGGCGCCGTTCGCGCCCGGCGGCACGGCCGACACGCTGGCGCGCGTGCTGGCCGACAATTTCAGCCAGATCTTTCGCCAGACCTTCTATATCGAGAACCGTCCCGGCGCCGGCGGCATGCTCGGCTCGTCCGCGGTCGCGAGCGCCGAGCCCGACGGCTACACGCTCGTCGTCTCCGGCATCGCGTCGCATGTCATCGCGCCGGCCTTCAATGCCAATCCGCCCTATGACGGGGCGCGCGATTTCACCCACATCGCCTATCTGGGCGGTCCGCCGGTCGGCCTGCTGGTGCATCCCGGGCTCGGGCTCAATTCCTACCGCGACTTCCTGGCCTTCGCCAAAACCCGGACCGACGTCCTCGACTACACCTCGTCGGGGACGGGCACGCTCGGCTTCCTGGTCGGCGACGATCTCGCCCGCAAGGAGAAGCTGCGGCTGAACCATATTCCCTACAAGGGCGGCGGCCCCGCGCTGCTCGACCTCATGGCGGGCCATGTCCGCATCGCCACCATGACCTTCGCGTCCGCCGCCGAGCAGGTCCGCGCCGGCGCCGTGCGGGCGCTGGCGGTGACGTCGGAAGGCCGGCTCGTGCATTTTCCGGACATCCCGACCTTCAAGGAGCTGGGTTACGACGACATGGTGGCCACCACCTGGTTCGCCTTGTCGGGGCCGCCGCAGCTGCCCAGGGACATCGTCGAGGCGCTCAACCGCGCGACCTGGAAGGTGCTGCAGCAGCCGGATGTGCATCAGCGCCTGGTGCAGGACGAGATCGAGCTCAAGCCGATGACGCCCGCCGAGGTGACCGCCTTTGTGGCGCGCGAGACCGCGCGCTGGGCCCCGGCCGCGAAGGCCGCGGCGGCGAGCGGGGCGCAATAGATCCGCGCTGCGCTTCTCCGCCCTCATCCTGAGGAGCGAGCGAAGCGAGCGTCTCGAAGGACGAGGGCGGCCGCTGACTCGCGGCCCATCCTTCGAGACGCCGCACGCAGGTCGGCTTTAGCCGACCTGCGCGCGGCTCCTCAGGATGAGGTGGTGGTTTTCTCTAAATCGGCACCGCCATGGCCTCGAAGGCGGAATCGCAATTGATCAGGTCGACGCGCTTCTGCACGATGCGGAAACCCGCGCCGTCGCGCCGCAGCCGGTGATGCTGGCGGCCCGCGAAGACGCGCTGCCGGTCCTCGCGATACTCGACCATGATCACGGTCGAGCTCACCAGGTATTCGTCCTTGCGGTCCGCCGCCTCGACGGTCGCGTTGCCGACGAGATGCGCGGTACGCGACGGCGGCGTCTGCACATGGATGCGCGGATGCTCGAGGCGCTCGACGCGGGTCTTCATCAGGTCGCGGTCGTCGTAGAACAGCGACGCCTGGTCGAACGGGCTTTTCTGGTCCGGCACCGCCGGCACCCAGTAGGTGCCGTCCTCGGCGAACAGGCCCATCCAGTCGCGGAAGCGCCGGTCGTCGAGCAGGCGCGCCTCGTGGAGGATGAAATCCGCGAACGGCGCCCGATCGATGCCCGCAGTGCTGCCGGTCTCAGCCGCGGTCATGCGGCCTCGCGCATATAGCCGGCCCAGGCCTTGTACTGGGCGCGCACCACCATCTCGTGGGTCGCAAGCTCGCGCGTGGCGTTGAGCGCGCGGTCGGGCTCCTCGGCGCCGAGACCGCGCGAGATGTCGACCCAGTCGGTGCCGTGGCTGCGCAGGCCTTTCTGCGTCCGGGCGAAGGCCTCGAGATCGTCGGTCTGAACGAAGGAAGCGGCCGAATGGGTGACGTTGAGCAGGCGGATGTTGCCGAAATTCATCGCCTCCGGCGCGCCCACCAGGCGGACCGGATAGATGTTGACCTCGGTGCGGTCGACCGAGATGGGCTTGATCACCCGCACATGGATATTGAGGCCCATGATCGACATGTTCGGGTAGATCAGCGAATTATGCAGCCGCGGGGTGAGGATCTGCTCGGCGCGTTCGGCGCCGACCTTCTCGACCAGCACCCGCTTGTAGTCGTCGAAGGCCGCGCTCGATCGCTTGCCGTCATCGAGGCTGGTGTTGCTGGTCCAGCCGTGGCCGTTGCCGACGATGTAGCTGCGCCGATCCTTCCAGGACGAGGCGGTCTTGCTCTGGTCGGCCTCGACCACCTTGGCGCCCTTGCGATCGCCTTCCCGGCGCGCGAACTGCACGCCGTCCTTGTTGACCGTCGACGCATGGCCGAAGGGCACGTGATAGGAGTCGAGCACGTTCTCGATCTGGAGCTTCCAGTTGCCGTCATAGACGTAGCGATGCATCCCGGCGTCGAAGGCGAGCGCCCCGTCGGGCGCGCGGTCGACCAGGTCGTCGATATTTCCCTTCATAGGTCCGATATGGTCCTCGAAGCTCGGCCCGTGGGCGGCGAGGCTCGCGAACACGAAGCCGCGGTATTCGCCGACGCGCGGCGCGCGGGCGAGGCCGAAACCCGCCTTGTCGAAATCGGCCGCGCAGCCCTCCGGCACCGGAACGCCGATGAGGGTGCCGTCGGTGTCGAAGGTCCAGCCGTGATAGAGGCAGACCAGGCGGGTGGCATGGCCGCAGCGCTCGTTGGCGACCTTGGCGCCGCGATGGGTGCAGCGGTTGAGCAGCACGCGCACGCTGCCGTCGTGGTGCCGGGTCATGATCACCGGCTGGCGCCCGAGCTCGGTCGTGATGTAGTCGCCCGGCTTGGGGACCTGGCTGGCATGGCCGACGAACAGCCAGGCGCGGCCGAACAGGCGCTCCATCTCGATCTCGAAAATCTCCGGGTCGGTGTAGACCCGCCGGTGCACGCGCCCCGGTTCGACCAGCCTGCCGATCTCGTCCGTCCGGTCCAACATGGCCGATGCCTCGCTGTGCGCCCGCTTGTCCAATAGTCGAATACGCCCCATGGCGCGTCAAGGGAAGGCGGCAGACGCATGGGTCGACAAATCTCGGCCGGGACCTGCGCCGCACATGGCTGTATTGGCAAGATTGCGCCTACAACTCCTATGTGCAAGCATCCGGGCGAGACAACTGACCATCAATGCACGGGCGGCAGGTCGTCCGAGTCGGGCGGACGCATTGCCCGTTTCGCACGGGGCGCGCGCCGTGCCATCGGAACGACTCATTGAAGGGGGCAGGCGATGAGCAGACTGGTCGAGATTTCCCCGGAAGAATACAGCCCAAGCGCTTTCGCCAAGTTCGATCCCGCCAAGGGCGTCAGCCTCGACAACGCGCGGGCCATGATGTGGATGTCCCAGCTCGCCTACGAGGCGTATCGGCCCGGTCCATCCGCCACCATCCAAACCGTCGGAGACGTGTGGAAATTCACCAGCGTGGTTCCGATCGCGAAGAAGCAGGTCGGCATCAATGCAACCTACGACACCTGCGGCGTCATCGGTGAGCGGGACAAGGCCGTCATCATCGCCTTCGCGGGCACGGACCCGGGCGTCTGGCAGACGATCATTACGGATTTCACGCTTCGTCCGCGCGGCGACACCCATGCGGGCTTTCAGGCCGCCGCGGATGCGGTTCGTGGAGAGGTGGCTCAGGCCGTCGCGCTGAGCCGGGCGGGCGCCAAGCCGCTGTTCATCACCGGCCACAGCCTGGGCGCGGCGATCGCCGCCATCTCGGCGCTGGATGGCGACGCGAAGCCGGCCGCGGTCTATGGCTTCGGCATGCCGCGTCCGGGGGATGCCCGTTTCCACGCACGCTACACCGCCGCGCTCGGCGACCGCACCTTCCGCTACGTCCACGGTCTCGACCTCGTGGCCCGCGTGCCGCCGTCGATACTTCCGGGAACCACGGGCTTTCGCCACGTCGGGCGCATGTTTCAATGCGCGAGCGGTGGAAAATTCGATGACGCGGCTCCGCCATCCGGGCTGGACTCGGATGATCCGCCCTTCGCGCCGGAGCTGAGCGACGTCCTCACCGCCGGCCTCGGCGCGCTCGCGGCCGGCCACTTTTTTTCGCCGCCGGGCCCGGGCGCGTTCGGTTCGCTGTTCCCGTTCCTGCCGCAGCCGATCCGGGATCATCTGCAGGACCGCTATTGGGTCGCGCTCACGCCGTAACGGGTTTTGTCAGGCTGGCGTGGTTCTTCATGGGCTGGTGATGCGGTCGACCTCGGCGAGCTCGTCCTGCGTGAGCGTCCATCCGACCGCGCCCGCGTTCTGCATCAGTTGCTCGGGCGTGCTGGCGCCCGCGATCACGCTGGCGACGACCGGCTTCGCCAGCAGCCACGCGAAGGCGAGCTCGAGCAATGTGCGTCCGCGCGCTGCGCAGAACGTCTCGAGCCGCTCGACGATGCGCAGGTTCTCGTCGTTGAGGAAGCGGTCGGAATAGCGCGGGTTGGAGAGCCGCGTGCCCTCCGGGATCGGCCGACCGAGCCGGTATTTGCCGGTCAGCATGCCGCTCGCAAGCGGGAAATAGGGCAGCAGCGCCAGCTTTTCGGCCGCGATGGTCGGCAGGACGTCGCGCTCGATCTCGCGCGACAGCAGATTGTACTGCTCCTGTGCGGTGGCGAAGCCGGCAAAACCGCTGGTGCGGGCGGTGTCTTGCGCCTCGCGCATTTGCGGCGCGGAAAAATTGGAGCAGCCGGTATGGCGCACCTTGCCTTGGCGCACGAGCTTGTCGAGCGCCTCCAATGTCTCCTCGATCGGCGTTGCGGGGTCGGGTCGGTGGAAATAATAGACGTCGATCCAATCGGTCGCGAGCCGCTTCAGGCTCGCCTCGGCGGCCTGGCGCACGTAGCGCCGCGATCCGCCCTGGCGCCGTCCGCTGCCGTCCATCGGCAGGCCGAACTTCGTGACCAGCACGATGTCCTTGCGGCGGGATCCGAGCGCGGCCCCGAGGAACCGCTCGGAATCGCCGCGGTTGCCGTAGATGTCGGCGGTGTCGAACAGCGTGATGCCGGCGTCGAGCGCCGCATCGACGAGGTTTCGGGTCCCGGCGAGATCGAGGCGGGTGCCGAAATTGTTGCAGCCCAATCCGACCGCCGAGACCCGCAGGTTCGTTGCACCGAAGTTTCTTTGCAGCATGGTGCTAGCCTGTCACTCCCAATATGCCGCCCGCATAGCCGCCGAGGATCAGGTCGCGATCCTTCGCCGGGATGGCGAGCTCCTCGACGCGGGCCACGCAATCGAGATTTCCCATGTCGAAGGGATAATCGCTGCCGAGCAGGACATATTGTGGGCCGACCGACGAGATCAGGAACTCGAGCGTGGGCTTGTCATGAAGGATCGTGTCATAGAACAGCCGGCCGATCGAATCCTGCGGTCCGTGTGCGAGATTGACCTTGGCCTCCGGGCGGACCTCGAAGCCGTGCCGGAACCGGCCGGCCTGATAGGGCAGAAAGCCGCCGCCATGGGAGAGGCACACCTTGAGGCCGGGGTGGCGTTCGAGCACGCCGCCGAACACCAGGCTGGCGCCCGCGACGGTGGTCTCGAACGGCAGGCCGATGAGATTCTTGAGGTAATAGGACCCGAGCCGCTCGGCCGCCGCGCCCGCATGGGGATGGACGAAGATGAAAGCGCCGAGCGCGGCCGCGGCTGCCCAGAACGGCTCCAGCGCCGGGTCGTCGAGGTTGCGGCCGTTGACGTTGGAGCCGATCATGGCGCCGCGCAGGCCGAGTTGCGTCATCACGCGCTTGAGCTCGTCGGCGGCGAGCTCCGGCGCCTGCAGCGGCAAGCCGCCCAACCCGACAAAACGGCCGGGATGGCGTTTGGTCTCGGCCGCGATCTCGTCATTCTGCAGCATCGCGCAGGCGAGGGCGAGCGCGCGCTCCTGCTCGTAGAAGAAGGTGAACACGGTGGGCGCCAGCACCTGCATGTCGACGCCATGCTGGTCCATGTCGCGCAGGCGCTGCTCGGTATCCCACAGCTCGCGCGGAAACGGATTCTGCACCACCACGCCGCCGACCTCCAGCCGACAGGCCGGGTCGCCGCGCCTGGTCATGACCGGCGCGACCTTGGGCGACTCCTTGGCGAGCCGCCGCATGGCCTCCTCCCCCAGGATATGGGTGTGGCAGTCGATCGTGCGCTGACGGCTCATGCTTGCTCCTCACGCGGCGCCGGCGGCGCAGATCTCGGCGGCGATCTTTTCCGCCAGCATGATGGTGGGAATGTTGGTGTTGCCGCGCGGCACCGATGGCATGATCGACGCATCGACCACGCGCAGCCCCGACACGCCGCGCACGCGCCCCTGCGTGTCCACGACTGCATCGCGATCGTCGCCGCGCCCCATGCGGCAGGTGCCGCACACGTGGAAGGTGCCCGCCACGTTGTCCCGTACGTGCGCGGCGAGCGCATCGCGGTCCGCGACCAGCGCCTGGAGATCGACGCGCCGTCCGGTCAAGCGCCCGAATACCAGATCGCTCAGGCCTGGCACGGCGTCGAGCAGGCCGGCGATGGCCCGGGTCCTGATCGCATTGGCGCGGGTGAGCTGGTTGAGCCGGCGGATGCGGTCGGTGAAGCGCACCGGAAAGACGGTTGTGCAGAGCTCTCTGATGGGTCCGTAGGACACCAGCTCGACGATGCGGCGGAAGCCGTCCATCAGGCGCTGCAGATCGAGTTCGTCGTCGGCGAAGTTGAACTCGACACAGGGCGGCGCACCGTGGCCGGCCGAGGCGAGGGTGACGCTTCCGCGCGAGCGCGGCTTGAACAGGGTGGCATTGAAATTGGCGATGCATTCGCCGAGCGCGTTCCACGACGACTTGCTGTGGGCCGCCATGTACATGTCGCTCGCGGGGGCGCCTTGGAATCCCGACGAGTAGCGAAAGCAGGTCATCGGATGCGGCCGCACGGCGCGCGACTGACGCGCGCCCCGCCGCAGATGCGCGGCGATGAACAGCAGCGCGTGGTTCTGCAGGTTGCGGCCGACGCCGGGCAGGTCGGCCACGACTTCGATCCCGAGCGCCCGCAGGCTGCCGGCCGGCCCGATGCCGGCGCGCATCAGCAGGACGGGCGAATGGATGGCGCCCGCACATAGTATAATGTCGGCGCCGCGAAATTCCTGCGGCTGGCCGTCGACGACGGCCGAGACTCCGACCGCGCGCCGGCCCTCGACCATGAGTCCCGTGACGGTCGCAGAAGAGCGGATCGTCAGGTTGCGGCGCGCCCGTACCGCGGCATCGAGATAGCAGATGGCCGACGAGGCGCGGCGCTCGGCCGTGTTGCTCATCGGCAGCGAGCCGTGGCCGTCGCGGAAGTCGCCGTTCATGTCGGCGACATGCGGCATCTGGCGCTCGAGCGCGTAGCGATGCACGGCGCGCGACAGCGGCGCCCATTGGGCGGGCGGCGTCCGCCGGATCGGCACCGGCCCGGACTTTCCATGCAGCGCGCCGTTGAAATCGAGGTCGTGCTCGAGCTTGTTGAAATAGGGCAGCACGTCGTCCCAGCCCCAGCCGGCGGCGCCGAGCGCGACCCATTCGGCATAGTCCTCCGGCGTGCCGCGCAGCGCCACCATGCCCATGACGGACGATCCGCCGCCCATGATGCGGGCCTGGTCGTAGGCGGTGGCGGGCGAGTTCGCCCGCCCGCGCCAGTGGCATTTCAGGCCGGGCCACATATAGGCCTTGTTGTAATAGGAGGACGCGAAGGTATCGAGCACGTCGGCAGGCTCGTGGCCGGGCGGGGTGTCGCGCCCGGCCTCGATGAGCAGCACCGAGCGGCCCGACTGGGCCGACAGCCGGTTGGCCAGCACGCAGCCGGCCGCGCCGCCGCCGACGATGATGGTGTCGAAATGCGTGCCGCTCATTGGACTTTGAGCTTCGACTGGACGATGACCTCGCGCCACATCGCGACCTCGTCGGCGACGCGCTGACGCAACGCATCGGGCCCGCGCGCCGCGACCGCGAAGCCGGTGGCGGCCAGGCGCGCCTTGGTGTCGGGACGGTTCAGGATCTCGATCACGGCCTGCGCGACCTTGTCGACGATGTCCCGGGGCGTTCCGGCCGGCGCCAGCAGGATCTGAAAAGTCTCCGACGCCGAGTTGGGCACGCCGGCGTCCTCGAGCGTGGGCACGTCGGGCAACTCGAACCAGCGCTCCTTGCCGGTCTGCGCCAGCGCCTTGAGAGTGCCGGCCTTGATGTGCGGCATGACGGCTGAGATGTTGATCCCGGCGAGATGCGTGGTGCCGGACAGCGCGGCCTGGACGGCGGGCCCGGCGCCCGAATAGGGCACATGCGTCATGCGGGCGCCGGTACGTAGCTGCATCAGCTCGATGGAGAGCTGGGTGATGCTGCCGACGCCCGAGCTCGCATAATTGAAATAGTCGGGCTGGGCCTTGGCGCGCGTGAGCAGGTCGTGGATGTCGGCGATGCCGGAATCCGGCCGGGTCACGATGACATTGGGCGAGCCGCCGAGATCGACGATCGGGGCAAAGTCCTTGTTGGGATCGTAGGTCGCGGCTTTCGACAGGCTGGGATTCACCACGAACACGCTGGAGGTCACCAGCAGCGTGTAGCCGTCGGGCTCCGCCTTGGCGACATTGTTGATCCCCAGCGTCCCATTCGCGCCCGCCATGTTCTCGATGATGACGGACTGGCCGAGCGCCTGGCCGAGCGGAATGCCGATCACCCGCGCGATGAGGTCGCTAGCGCCCGCCGGAGCGAACGGCACCACCATGCGGATCGGCCGCTCCGGCCAGGCCGCGAGGGCTGGTCCGAACGACCCGAGGAGGACGGAAGCAAGCGCGGACACGCGGACGAGGAACGCGAAGCTCCGCCCCGCTCGCGGGCCTGCGCTGGAAGATGCCATCACTTTCTCCCTGTCGCCGTGTCGGAAAGCTTTCACGTGACGACCGCGTTATTGCCGCGCAAGGCCGATGATCTTCCGGGCTTCCTTCGGCGTCGCGACCCCGCGACCGAGACCTTCGGCGATCTTGACCATCCGCTCCACCAGCACGGCGTTGTTCTTGGCAAGCTCGCCCGGCGCGATATAGGGATTGTCCTCGTAGCCGACCCGCACATGGCCGCCGAGCGAGACCGCGAGCGAGAGCAGATCCCACTGCTTCTGCGGGTTCATCACGCTCACGTTCCAGACGCAGTTCTTCGGCAGGTGGTCGACCATGTAGATCAGCGCCTTCTCGGTCGGCGGCGTCCAGGTGCCGCCCGGCCAGCCGAGGAAGAGGGTGGTGTAGGCGTTCTTCAGGTATCCCTGCTTGCGGATGAACTCGAGATTCCAGAACGCGCCCGTGTGGAAGCACTCGACCTCGAGCGTGACCTTGTGCTTCTGGGCGGTCTCCGCGTAGCCGAGCAGCTCCTCGACGGGATGGATTGCCATCATCCGCTTGGGCGGGAACTGCGGATCGGG
>DATBBS010000050.1:0-3850 GCA_036270895.1 Xanthobacteraceae bacterium | reverse complement strand
AAGTTCAACTCGATCTCGATCTCCGGCTATCACATGCAGGAGGCGGGCGCGACGCAGGATCTCGAGCTCGCCTATACGCTCGCGGATGGCGCCGAGTATGTGCGCGCCGGGATGAAGGCCGGACTCACCATCGACCAGTTCGCGCCGCGTCTCTCCTTCTTCTGGGCGATCGGCATGAACTACTTCATGGAGATCGCCAAGCTGCGCGCCGCCCGCTTGCTGTGGGCGAAGCTCATGAAGCCGCACCAACCCGAGGATCCGCGCTCGCTCTCCTTGCGCACCCATTGCCAGACGTCGGGCTGGTCGCTCACCGCACAGGACGTGTTCAACAACGTATCGCGCACCGCGATCGAGGCGATGGCGGCGACGCAGGGCCATACCCAATCGCTCCACACCAACGCGCTCGACGAGGCGCTGGCGCTGCCGACCGATTTTTCCGCCCGCATCGCCCGCAACACCCAGCTCTTTCTGCAGCAGGAGTCCGGGACCACGCGCGTCATCGACCCGTGGGGCGGCTCCTTCTATGTCGAGCGCCTCACCTACGAACTCGCCAAGTCGGCCTGGGGCCACATCGTCGAGGTCGAACGGATGGGCGGCATGGCCAAGGCGATCGAAGCCGGCCTGCCCAAGCTGCGCATCGAGGAGGCGGCGGCGAAGACCCAGGCGCGGATCGACGCCGGCACCCAGTCGGTCATCGGCGTGAACAAGTATCGTCCCGAGAACGAGGCGTCGATCAACGTGCTCAAGGTTGACAATTCGGCGGTGCGCGCGCTTCAGCTCGGCAAGCTCGCGCGCCTCAAGCGCGATCGCGACGAGCCCGCCGTCACCACGGCGCTCGATGCCCTCACCCGTTCAGCCGCGGGAGGTAACGGCAATTTCCTTGGGCTCGCCATCGAGGCCGCGCGCGCCAAGGCTACTGTCGGCGAAATTTCGTTGGCGCTGGAAAAGGTCTTTGGCCGCCACGTCGCCTCGATCAAGGCGATCTCGGGCGTCTACAAACGGGAGGCCGGCACCATGTCGGAATCGGTCGATCGCGTGCTCAAGCGGGTCGCGCAATTCGAAACAGACGAGGGCCGGCGGCCCCGCATCCTGGTCGCCAAGATCGGTCAGGACGGCCACGATCGCGGCCAGAAGGTGATCGCGTCGGCTTTCGCTGATCTCGGCTTCGACGTCGACATCGGCGCCCTCTTCGCGACTCCCGGCGAAGCCGCCCGCCAGGCCATCGAGAACGACGTGCACATCGTCGGCGTCTCATCGCTCGCCGCCGGCCATCTGACGCTGGTGCCGGAGCTCAAGGCGGCGCTCACCCGCGAAGGCCGCGGCGACATCATGATCGTGGTCGGCGGCGTGGTGCCGCCGCAAGACTACGAGGCATTGAAGGCGGCCGGCGCCGAGGCGATCTTTCCGCCCGGCACGGTGATCGCGGAGGCCGCCGAGGAGCTGGTGCGCAAGCTCAACCACCGGCTGGGGCACGGCCGCGCGGCCGCAGAGTAAGCGCTCCCCCAAAAAGATCATGGCCGGACTGCGATCCGGCCATGTTTGACGTTAAGCCCAGGTGACGCCGCGCTTACCGCCGCGACGTCTTTTTGGCCCGGCGCATTAATCGCGCTGGGCTTGCCGCTGCGGCCCGCCCTTGCCGTCGACGATATCGCGCACATGCTTGACCACGTGGTCGGCCACGATCGCGTGCCCTTCCGCGGTCGGGTGGAAGGCGCCGCTGTAGAGCGCCGCGTAGGCCGGCTGCAGGAGGTCGAACAGCGAGATGCCTTCACGATGCGTATTGGCGGCAAGGAAGGAGTCGTTCGGATTGCGGATCAGCCGCCACTTGTGCGCATAGGGCAGCGTGTAGGCCGGCGAGTAGGGCTCGAACTCCTGCGTCGCGCGCGACATGCGCGGCATGCCCATGGCGATCTGGTCCGCGAACGTGCGGGACGGATCGCGCGCGCACAGGCCGCGCTTGGCAAATTCCGCCAGATGGTCGCTCACGAAGCGGAAGCCGGTGCCGGCGCCGGTGGCGAGCCCGGACGGGCAGCCCGCCTTGCGCGCATCGGCGATGCATTCGAGCCGCACCTGCAGGTCGCGGGCGAAGTTGGAGACCTCGGTGACGCGGTCGCGGTGGAAGGCGAGCTTGGGATGAACGTCGAGGCCAAGCGTCGGCTGCAACCCGCAGGGGCCGCCAGTCTCGTCGAACTGGATCTGTTCATAGGCGTTCTGCACCACGCGGCCGGGCTCGATGCCGAAGCCGTCGGCCAGCGCCTGCTTGACCGCCTTGAAGCGCTGGTCGAGCACGTTCATGTAGACCCGCGACACCTGCGGGCTGAAGCGGATCTGGGAGCCGATCCAGCCGGCGATCGGCGCGAGGTCATCCGCGCCGTTCGTCGTCGCATACATGGCGAGCGCCGAGAAGCTGACGTCGTTGCCGCCGATGGACAGGAGCACGAGATCGACCGGCCGCTTGCGGTTCGCCGGCGGACACCAGCGCTTGGCGACGGTCTGGCTGCCGACCGAGGTGCTGCCCGCGGAGTAGACCGGCAAGGTGTAGGAGCCGCTCGCCGTTCGGCCGGCGGAGCCGTTGCGGCAGATCAGGTCGCTGAGCTGGTCCAGCTGCGCCACCACCTTGGCGCCGCCCGGCTCGCTGAACTTCTCGCGCGCCGTCATCTCGGTAAACAGTCCTTCGACGATGTCCGCGCCCGAGCAGGCAACGCTCGCGAGGGTGACCGCGCGATGGCGGTTCTCGAGCGCAAGCTCGAGGCTCACGCGGAAGGGATATCCGTATTGCGAACGGTGACAATCGGTGGACAGCCACTGCGCGCCGCTCTTGTCGAAAGCCTCTTGGAACTCGCGCGAGTTGGGACGGTAGATGAGCGATTTCTGCTCGTCCTCCATGCGCCGCTTGGGCAGCGCCTTCGGGTCGGCTGCGTCGCCGGCAGACGCCACCCCGTAGGACGGGGCCGCAACCGAGTGAGACGCGACGTCGCGCGAATCGGAATTGGTGGGATCGTAGACCATCTCGCGGCTGGGGCTGAACACGACCGGCTTGTCGGGATTGCCTTCGCCCGACATGAAGCTGTCGCCCATCGCGACGATGAACAGATCCTCGACCACGACGGCGGGATCGGCGAGCTCGCGGCCATCCGGCAACGTCACCTTGACGGCGGCGCCGGACGCGTTGCGGTCGTTGGAATACGGCAGGCGCTTGATGACGAATTTGTCCTTGCAGGCCTGCTTGCGGGTCTCACCCGCGGCCCCGGGCCGGAGCGGCTTCCAGGTCCAGCTGCAGTCGCCGGCGGGAATTCCAGCGAGAATTTCCGGCGCGATCGATACGATGACCGTATGGGCCTCGGGAAGCACATAGTCTTCCTTCGCGGTGCCCCAGGAATATTGCCGCTCGCAGGTCGTCATGTAGCGGCGCGGCCGGGCATTGCGGTCGAAGCATGTGAAGTCGACGGTTTGCGCCGCCCAGCCCTGCCGGCTGGCCTCGTAGCGGGCGCGCGCCGTGCTGGCGCAGGCCTGCGGGGTCGTGGAGTCCTTGCAGTCCGGATCGTTGAGGCGCCGCTCGGTTTTCCAGATGATCTTGTCGGGCAAGGGCCCGTTCACGTCGCCGCGCACCGCGGCGAAGGCTTTTTCCTGGGCCTCGAAGGACGCCGACCGCTTGAAGAAGCGGAACGGGTTTTCGACCTGCCAAACGAGGTCGGCTGATTTTGAAGGAGTTGTACCGAATCCGGTAGAAAGGACGACGAGCAGCGACGTCGTCGCGAGCGCAACGTGACGCATGTGGTCTTCTCCCGCGCACCCCAATCGGGGGAATGATAGACTGTTAGTCGCAGGACACGAGAAGAAAGTTCACCTT
>DATBBS010000049.1:0-8316 GCA_036270895.1 Xanthobacteraceae bacterium | reverse complement strand
GCTCCCGTGACTGTCGCCGCCGGGGGCGAGCAACGGCACCAAGGCGAGCAGCGGCACCACCGACATGTCCTGAAACAGGAGAATCGCGAACGCGCGCTGGCCGTAGTCCTGCTGCAGGTCGCCGCGCTCCTCGAGGATCTGGAGCGCGATGGCGGTCGCCGACATGGCCAGCGCGAGCGCCGCGACGATCGCGCCGCGCCACGACGCAAGGCCGGCCGCGATGACGAGACCGCCGAGACTCGCGGCCGTAAGGAGGAGCTGGGCGGCGCCGAGCCCGAAGATGGCGCGCCGCAGCGCGACCAGACGGCTGAATTCGAGCTCGAGCCCGATGAGGAACAGCAGCAGCACGACGCCGAGCTCCGCGACCGTCACGATTGCTTGCGGCTCGCGGAACATCGCGACCCCGAAGGGGCCGATGACGACGCCGGCCGCCAGATAGGCCACGATCGGGGAGAGCCGCAGCAGCCGCGCAATCGGCACGCTCACGACCGCCGCCGCGAGCAGCACGAGCGGAAGCAGCAGCAAATCGATCTCGTCGTGAGTCTGGTTCATCGGGCTGATTCCTTGGCGGGCGCCGAGTGGGTTTGAGGCGCTGCGGCACCACAATATGGGATGTCGCCGTTGCACGAAAAGGCGGGCGCGGCGGTCCGACTTCTTTCGCCCCTGCGGGGGGCGCCGCGAACGGCGGCGAATGCGCGTGCGGCGTCGCGCGCTAAACCGGTATCACGGCGCCCGCCGCGCCAGGTATCCACCGGTGTCGTATTGAAGAAGCGGGAAACCTTTCCACAGTGCGGGCGACAGCAATGCCGTGCCCAGGCGGGTGGCCAATTTCATCATGTGGTCCCCGGCTGCGCCGCCTCCCCGATATGACAGTCCGATGGTGGAAGCGGGGCGGGGACTTGTCATGCGGGTCGGACCCGACCGAGGTGAGGCCGATTGCCCCTGCTTTGTTGGGGGCAGCGCCGATGCAGCCTCGCTTCCGCGCGCGCGCTTCTCTAACATGTGATACGCGTGCAAGCGGGGCGTGCACGAGGGCACGGGTGGGCATTCGGCGATGCGACGTATTTGGCTGACCTCGGTGTTGGTGATGCTCGCGGCCGCGCCGTCCTGGGCTCAGGTCGGTTTCGACCGGCCGGGCGCCGACTACACCAGCTTTTCCATTCGTACCGGGGACCCCGCCGTCTGCGCGCTGCGCTGCGAGCGCGAGGCGCGTTGCCGGGCCTGGGCCTTCAGCTATCCGTCGGGCGACAGCGCCGCGGTCTGCTGGCTCAAGGCCCAGGTGCCGCCGCGTTTAGAGGAGTCCGGCAGCGTGTCGGGGGTGCGCGGTGCCGGCGTCATCGAGCCGAAAGGCGGCCCGGTGGAATTCGCCATCGACCGCGGGGGCGGGGACTACAAAAGCGTCGAGCTGGACGACCCGACAGGACTCGCCTGCAAGGCGGCCTGCGAGGCCGACAACCGCTGCCGCGCCTGGACCTACCTGCGCGCGGGTTACGGGGGTCCGTCGGCGCGCTGCTTTCTCAAGGACAAGGTCAAGCCGCCCCGCCACAAGCCGTGCTGCATTTCCGGCGTGGTGAGGTAGCGGGCCATCAAGCGCCAGCCGGATGAAACGAAACGAGGACGGCGGGGCCGTCCTCGTTTGCGATGACGCGTGCAGAGAGCGCGGTTCAGCCGCGGGCTATGACCGTCAGCGTCACGTGGGCGAGGCCAGAAAAGCCGAGCGCGTGCGCGCCCGCCGGGGTCAGGTCGATGACCCGTCCGCTGACGAAGGGGCCCCGGTCATTGATGCGGACCACCACGGAACGGCCGGTCCCCTGATGCGTGACCCTGACCATTGTGCCGAAGGGCAGCGACCGGTGAGCCGCCGTCAAGCGATTCGCGCTGGCATACTCGCCGTTGGCGGTGCGCTCGCCGGAGTAGACCGAGGCGATGCCCGATTGCGGCGCGCGCCCGCTGGCGGAAGGTTGGTCCTCATGCGAGAGGCGCGCCACCGCCTGAACGCGGCCGTGGTGCGACCGATGGGACGCCCAATGATGGTGGTGCTTCAAAGAAATCCGCTGCCCGGCAGCGTGGCCTCTATGGTGTGTTGCGGTAATTCCATGATTAGAACGCGCCGCATTAGCAGTTCCCATGGTCGTTGCCAGAATAGTTCCCGCAACAATACAGGGCACGATTGATCTGAGGTTCATTCTGATTTTCCCCTCCAATAGGTATCCCACGAACAGGGCGCGCAATGCTTGGAGATTTGTACGCTTTCCTGTTCAAAAATGGGTCATTTTGCGACGCAGCAAAAATTCACGCCAATAGGGGTCATTCAGCTGTGCGATGATACCGGCGAGCGGGGCTGAGCCCTTCGACGCTCCGCCGGCTGAGTGCCGGTAGCCGACGGCCGCCCGCGCACCGTACCGGCTCGGACGTTACGGCAGGACAAGCCGCGCCGGCGCGGAGAAATGCGGCGACTTCACCTCGGCGATGATTCACCGAAGCTGTGAACGCCCTATCGCTATGATCGGGGATCGCTGGAGTTTCGCGCGACCGCGCGGGGGCCGGATCAGCCGCCCGTTCCACCCACCGTGATCCGGTCCATCCGCAGGGTCGGCTGGCCGACGCCGACCGGGACGCCCTGGCCATTCTTGCCGCAGGTGCCGATGCCGGTATCGAGCGCCAGGTCGTTGCCGACCATGGTGATGCGGTGGAGATCGGTCGGGCCATTGCCGATCAGCATGGCGCCCTTGACCGGGGCGCCGACCTTGCCGTCGTCGATCTTGTAGGCCTCGGTGCATTGGAAGACATATTTGCCGGACGTGATTTCGACCTGTCCGCCGCCGAAGCTCACCGCGTAGATGCCCTTCTTGACCGACGCGATGATCTCGGACGGGTCGCGGGCGCCGGCCAGCATATAGGTATTGGTCATGCGCGGCATCGGAACATGGCCGTAGCTTTCGCGTCGGCCGTTGCCGGTGGGCCGCATGTTCATCAGCCGCGCATTCTGGCGGTCCTGCATGTAGCCCACCAGGATGCCGTCATTGATCAGCACGGTGCGGCTGGTCGGCGTGCCTTCATCGTCAATCGAGAGCGAGCCGCGCCGCGACGCGAGCGTTCCATCGTCGACCACCGTGACGCCCTTGGCGGCGACCTGCTGGCCCATCAGGCCGGCGAAAGCGGAGGTCTTCTTGCGGTTGAAATCGCCTTCCAGCCCGTGGCCGACCGCCTCGTGCAGCATCACGCCCGGCCAGCCGGCGCCGAGAACCACGTCCATCTCTCCGGCTGGCGCCGGCACCGCGTCGAGATTGACCATCGCCTGGCGCACCGCATCGTCGACCGCCGTCTGCCACGCGCCCGACGCGATGAAGCGCTCATAGGTCTCGCGTCCGCCATAGCCATGGCTGCCGGATTCCTGGCGCTCGCCGTCGCCGGCGACGATCGACACATTGACCCGGACCAGCGGGCGCACGTCGCGGTAGGTTTCGCCGTCGGCGCGCAGGATCTCGACCACCTGCCAGGACGCGGCGACGCTGGCCGTCACCTGCCGCACGCGATCGTCCTTTTGGCGCGCATAGGCGTCGATCTGCTCGAGCAGCTTGACCTTGGTCTCGAAAGACGGCGCGGCGAGCGGATTGTCGTCGGTATAGAGCCGGCGGTTGGTGCGCCCGGGAGCCTGCGCGGCATGTCCCGAATAGCCGCCCTTGACGGCCCGGACGGCATCGGCGGCGCGCGCGATCGCGGCTTGCGATACGTCGGAGGCATGCGCATAGCCGACCGCGTCGTCCTTGACGGCGCGTAGGCCGAAGCCCTGGGCGGTATCGTAGGTCGCCTGCTTGAGGCGGCCATTGTCGAAAACCAGGACTTCGGACTGGCGGTATTCAAGGAAGAGCTCGCCGTCATCGGCGCCGTCGAGGCCGCGGGCGACGATCTTGTTGATTTGCCCGCGGTCGAGTCCGGCGCGGTCGATCAGCGATGAGGTCGGGAGAGTCATGAATGAGTTCCAGCGTCTGCTGGCCCTTAGATAGGTGATGAGCGCGCGATCCGCGAGCGCGGATTTGAACCATTCGGCCGGATGGCGCGACCAACCCTCGCGGGGCCTGTGCGTTCGGGGTCTGCCGGCGCGCAGCCGCGGCCGACGGGCTCCCTCAAGCTGAGGATCGCGTGATGCCGGCCCACAAGCGAATCGACGCCGAACCCGCTCTCCGAATTGCTCATGCGGGACAGTCTCATGTCCTGGCGCGATCGGCGGCTCGGCGCGCCTGGGCGGGCGCGATCCTGGCAGCATCGATGGGCGCGGCCCTGTGGGCAAGCAGCGGGAATGCCGCCGCGATGTCGTTCCGCGGCGGGGGTTTCGGTGGTTTCCATGCCGGCACCGGCAGCTTCGGCGCCGCGGCCTACCGTCTGCCCATGGGCCGCAGCCGTGTCGGCCTTCCCGACGGTCGCCACACCGGCGTAGCGGCGCGGCGTCTCGGCACACGCCTGGCGTGGCGGCCGCCGGGCGATGGAGAGCCGCGCCATCCGCGCCGGCCGCACCGGCCGATCATCGTCGGATTCCCCGGAGGACCGGCGGGACCGATCGCCACCGTCAATCCGCCGCCATCGGGACCCGGAGGGCCGCCCGCCATGGCGGCGCCCGGAGGCGGCGCCCCGCCGGGTGGCGTGCCGGCCGCCAATTCGGGACAATTCCTTCCCGACGAGATCCTGGTGCGCTTCGCCGCCGATCTGTCCTCGCGGGCCATCGTCGACTTTGCGCAGGCGCAACGGCTCGCGCTGCTCGGCATTCACCGTCTGCCGCTCATCAACACGGTGCTCTACCGCTTCCGCATCACCGACCGGCGCCAGGTGCCGGCCGTGATCGGCAGCGTGCGGGGCGACAGCCGCATCGCGGGAATCCAGCCGAACTATCTTTACGTGCTGCGCGAAAGTGACGCCGCTAGGAGCACAATGACCGGCGATCCCGCGCAGTATGTGGTGAGCACGCTGCACCTGACGCAGGCGCACGGCTTCGCGACCGGGAACCGGGTGCTGGTCGCCGTCATCGATTCCGCCATCGACGCGACACATCCCGAACTGCAGAGCGTCGTCGCGGCGCGGTTCGACGCCATCGGGGGCCAGCCGCTGCCGCATAAGCACGGCACCGGCATGGCGAGCGCGATCGCGGCCCATGCCCGGCTCCTCGGCGTCGCGCCGGCCGCGCAAATCCTGGCGGTCCGTGCTTTCGACGCATCGATCGCCGGCGCGCAGAGCACCACGGCGCGCATCCTCGAAGGCCTGCAGTGGACCGCGACCTCCGGCGCGCGGATCGTCAATATGAGCTTCACCGGACCGGCCGATCGGCAAATGCACGAGATGCTCGCGGCCGCCCGTCAGAAGGGCATGGTGCTGGTCGCGGCCGTCGGCAACAACGGCCCGCAGGCGTCGGAGGCTTTCCCGGCCGCCTATCCGGAAGTCATCGCCGTAACGGCGACCGACGTCGACGACAAGCTGTTCGATGGCGCCAACCGGGGCCGCTACGTGTCGGTCGCGGCGCCCGGTGTCGACATTCTCGTCGCCGCTCCCAACGGCGGCTATGACTTCACCACCGGGACCTCGGTCGCCACCGCCCATGTGAGCGGCCTCGCGGCGCTTCTGCTCGAACGCGATCCCACCCTCACGCCCGATGCGGTCCAGGCGATCCTGATGCGGACCGCGAAAGATCTCGGCCCGGCGGGTCGCGACGACCAATACGGCGCCGGACTGGTCGATGCCTACGAGGCGTTGCTGGCGCTCGCGCCCGCCACGGCGGAGCGCACCCTCGGCCACTGAGGGCTGGAATCGTGCCCGGCTCAACGGCCGTGCTGGTCGCCGGGATGGATCTCGTAGCCGGAGGCTTCGATCGAACCCGCCCCCATCCAGCCCCACACCAGCACCACGTCCTCGTCGGACGTGTTGTTGAAGCCGTGCCAGCAGCCGCGCGGCGAGTAGACGACATCGCCTTCCCCCGACGGACTTTCGCCTGTCGCGGTGTAGATCGTGCCGCACCCCTTGATGACGATGAAGAACTCGTCGCAATGGCGGTGCCGGTGGGTCTCGTGACGCGCGCCGGGCTTGAGCACGGTCCAGCCCACCACGTGATCGGCGCCCGCCGTCTTCTTGTCGATCAGGAACTGGACCTGCATGTCGACCCAGCCGTCGTCGCGGTTGAGGCCTTGGACGGTCGGAACGTCACGCAGGTTCGTGCGGTACATCGCCGGCTCCTGCGGCTTCTCGCCTTCCTTGGCGGTCGTCATCTGGGCCGCGGTGTGCTTCACGGCTTTCGCCAGGGCGGCTCCGATCCTTTCGGCGGGGGTTTTCACGATTGTCCTCCCAGGCGGCGATAGACCTCGTGCGCGGTGACGAAGTCCTTGTGGTCGATTCCCAGCCCCCGACAGGCGTTCATCATCTCGTTGGCGGCCGCGGCGAGCGGCACCGGGCTGCCGAGCTCGCGCGCGAGCGCGAGCGCGAGCAGCATGTCCTTCTGTTGCAACGTCACGTCGGCGAGCGGGACCTCGGGCATCTTGCCCTCGAGAATGAACGGCCCGCGATAGCCCAGCACGGGCGACGCCGCGACGCTCTTGAGCACCGCATCGACCGCGACCTCACGCGCGACGCCGCCCTTCTCGGCGAGCGCGATCGCTTCGCCGAAGGCGATGACCTCGACCATCAGCAGAAGATTGACGGCGATCTTCATCTGGCAGGCCAGGCCGCTGGCGCCGATGCGGGTGACTTTCGGCCCGATCGCGAGCAGGACCGGTTTGGCCCGTTCGAACGCCGCCGCGTCGCCGCCGACCATGATCGAGGCATTGCCCTGGCGCACCGTGACCGGGCTGCCGGAAATCGGCGCGTCGAGCATGATCGCTCCGGCGGCGGCGAATTCACCTGCGATCGCCCGACTCGCGTCGGGCGAGATGGTGCTCATGTCGATGAAGATGCCGCCTTTGGCGAGCCCGGCGAGGACGCCCTCATGTCCGAGCGCAACGGCGCGCACGGCTGCCGCGTCGGTGACGATGGAAAAGACGATGTCGGATTTTTCCGCCACGGCGCGCGGCGTGGCCGCCCACTGCATGCCGGCGTCGATCAATTCGTCCGCCTTGTCGCGCGAGCGGTTCCAGCCGGTGACGCGATGTCCCGCATCCAGGAGCCGGCGCACGATCAGCCGGCCCATGGCGCCGAGTCCGACAAAGCCAATATTCATGCCACCACCCCGTTCGTCCCGCGGCCGGCATGTTAGTCGCGACCCGGGCCAGCGACCAGCGCGGGCGCGTCGCAAAGGAAGCAGAGCAAGCGGATGTCGGGGCCGCGCGCTGCCGTTACGGCAGCTTGTCGTAGCCGTCGCCGAAACCCTTCAGGCTGAGCGGAAAGCCGATCCCTTCTTCCGGGGTCTGGAAAATGAAGAAGGTCGCGGTCTGCCCGGTGCGCAGCTGCTTGATCAGGTTCTCGTCCATAACGACTTCCGCGTAGCAGCCGCGCTGCAGGCAGCGCACGAAACCGGCGCGCCCGACGTCGACATTGTCGACCTTGAGGCCGAGGCCGGCGGGCAGCAGCACCCCGAGGGGCGCCTGCACGCGCATCAGGCGGGTCTTCTGGTCGGCGGTCTTCAATACCAGGACCGTGATGCCGACATTGGCGCGATCTTCGGCAACCACGCTCTGGAACAAGGCGCATTGCTCGGTCTGGGCGCCGGGCGGGGTTTCACAGCGGATTTGCCAGTCTCCGTGGACGGAACGGACGGCCCCCTGGCCCCACGCCGCGAGGGGCGACCCGAGCAGGCCCGCAACGAGCCCAATGACGGCCAGCCGGGCCGATCGCGCGGCGCCCGGGCGGAAATGCGCCATGGTCTGGTTTCCTCGTTCGGCCGGCACCTCGGCCGGCGGTTTGGTCGTTGACCGAATCGTAACTTGCGCCAATGCCGGAGCCTCAGGTACAGGACCGGCCCAACGTGTCAAGAACGAGGGCCAGACGCGGTTGGTGCGGGAATCCGCCTGATTGGCCACAGGAAACAGACTTTCGCACCGGCGCCGGACTATCCCCCGCGCCATGCGATGAGGCACATTGCGAGTAGGGCCGAATTGTGGTTTGAGAAGCGCGGGTTTGATCCGGATGCGCCAGCCCCCTGCGCGCCGGAAGCTCGCCAATGCGGCCCTGGGTCGCAGCGGCCCGTCATCACCGCACCATTCTCGCGTCTACGGTGCGCCAAGGCCGGTGTCGGCCGCTATTCGTCGAAGGAGCAATGACGACGATGCAGGTCATTTCCCGATTTTCCGTCGCGGCGGGCCTTGCCGCGATGGTTCTGATCAGCGCCGGCGCCGCCTGGGC
>DATBBS010000048.1:0-19255 GCA_036270895.1 Xanthobacteraceae bacterium | reverse complement strand
CGATGCTTACCCCGCATTCCGCTTCGCTCCATGCGGGCTACACGATAGGCTAGGATCGCGCCCCGCCCTCACCCCACGAGCACCCCGTATGGACCAGTTTCGCCACGAGACCCGCGACCGCATGAAGATCGATTGGGACGCGCCGATCGAGATGGATGACGGCGTCGTGCTGCGCGCCGACGTGTTTCGTCCTGTTGCGGAGGGCAACTATCCGGTGATCCTGAGCTACGGCCCCTACGCCAAGGGCTTGAGCTTCCAGGAGGGCTACAAGCACGCCTGGTTGCGCGTGGTGAAAGCCTTTCCGGGCGTCGAGCAAGGCTCGACCAACAAATATCAGAACTGGGAGCTGCTCGATCCCGAGCGCTGGGTGCCGGACGGCTATGTGCTGGTGCGCGTGGATTCACGCGGCGCCGGCCGCTCGCCCGGCCATCTCGACGCCTGGTCGAGCCGCGAGGCAAAAGATATCGCCGCCTGTATCGACTGGGCCGGCACGCAGCCGTGGTCGAACCGCAAGGTCGGACTCAACGGCATCTCGTATTATTCGATGAACCAGTGGCAGGCGGCGCCGCTCAAGCCAAAGCATCTCGCCGCGATCTGCGTCTGGGAAGGCTCGTCCGATTACTACCGCGAGCTCTGCCGCCATGGCGGCATCCTCAGCGACTTTCTCTCCACCTGGTATCCGCGTCAGGTGACCGCCGTGCAGCACGGGGTCGGCGCGCGCGGCGCCAAAAGCGTCGTGACCGGCGAGCCGGTCGCCGGCCCGCCGACGTTGCCGGAATCCGAGCTCGCACGAAACCGCGTCGACAGCGACGGCGAGGCGGCGCGGCGCGAGCTGATCGACGACTATTATGGCCCGCGCCTGCCCAAATTCGAGGACATCGACGTGCCGCTGCTCTCGGCCGCCAACTGGGGCGGCATGGGGCTGCATCCGCGCGGCAATTTCGAGGGATTCTTGCGCGCCGGCTCCAAGCAGAAGTGGCTTGAGGTGCATGGCGATACGCATTTCACGTTGTTCTATGCCCAATATGGCCAGACGCTGCAGAAACGCTTCTATGACCATTTCCTGAAGGGCGAATCCAACGGCTGGGAGAAACAGCCGAAGGTGCTGCTCAACATCCGCCATCCGGGCGAAAAATTCGTGCCGCGCGCCGAAACCGAATGGCCGCTCGCGCGCACCCAGTGGACGAAGTTCTTTCTCGATCCGGCCGGGCGCACCCTGGGGCGCGAAGCGCCGCAAGCCAGCACCACGCTCGCCTACGAGACCGCCAGTGACGGCGTCACCTTCTCGACGCCGCCGATGACGGCGCCGCTGGAGATCACCGGCCCGGTCGCGGCGAAACTTTTCGTCGCCTCCGACACCACCGACGCCGATCTTTTTCTGGTGCTGCGCGTCTTCGACCCGGACAACAAGGAGGTGGTGTTCATCGGCAGCAACGACCCGCGCACGCCGGTCGGGCTCGGCTGGCTGCGCGCCTCGCACCGCAAGCTCGATCCCGCGCTCAGCCGGCCCTACCGCCCCTACCACACCCATGACCAGAAGCAGCCGCTGACGCCCGGCGAGCCGGTCGAGCTTGACATCGAGATCTGGCCGACCTCGATCGTGGTGCCGCCCGGCTATCGCCTGGCGCTCACCGTGCGCGGCAAGGATTACGAATATGACGGCACCGACGCGGCCGTGCCGCACGCCGCCTACCCGATGAAAGGCGTCGGCCCCTTCACCCACACCAACCCGCAGGACCGCCCGCCGGAAATTTTCGGCGGCACCAACACGCTGCACTTCGCCCCCGGCAAGATGCCCTACGTGCTGCTGCCGGTGATTCCGGCCTGACCAGTCGCCGTTGCGCACGACCCATCCGCATCGTCGTGGCCGGGCTTGTCCCGGCCATCCACGTCTTGCTTGACGCGGCGCCGTAAAGACGTGGATGCCCGGCACAAGGCCGGGCATGACGAGTCATGACGTTGGGCTCGCCCCCTACCCCATCTCCGGCGCGATGGTGTGGCGCAGGAAGGCGTAGCAGAGCGCCTCGTTGTGGGCGACGTGCTCGTTGTCGGCCGCGCCGGCGTGGCCGCCCTCGGCGGGCTCGTGGAAGAACACTTGCGCGCCGAGCCCCGCGAGCTTCGCCGCCATCTTGCGGGCATGGCCCGGATGCACGCGGTCGTCGCGCGCCGAGGTGGTGAGCAGGATCGGCGGATAGCTTTTCCCCGGCTCGATCAGCTGATAGGCGGAGATCTCGCGCAAAAAGGCCCAGTCGTGCGGATCGTCCGGATCGCCATATTCGGCGATCCAGCTCGCGCCCGCGGTGAGCTTCGTATAGCGCCGCATGTCGAGCAGCGGCACCTCGCAGATGATGGCGCCGAACAGGCTCGGGTGGCGCGCCAGCATGTTGCCGACCAAAAGCCCGCCATTGCTGCCGCCGCGGCAGGCGAGCCGCGCCGGCCGCGTCACGCCGCGCGCCACCAGGTCGCGCGCGACCGCCGCGAAATCGTCATGCGCGAGCTTCTTGCCGGCGAGCCTGCCGGCCTCGTGCCAGCCCGGGCCGAATTCTCCGCCGCCCCGGATATTGGCGATCACATGCGTGCCGCCGCGCTCCAGCCACAGCTTGCCGGTGACCATTGCGTAATCCGGCAGCACCGACACCTGGAAGCCGCCATAGCCGGTGAGCAGCACCGGGTTGTTGCCGTCGCGCTTGAGATCGGCGCGGCCGACCTGGAAATACGGAATGCGCGTGCCGTCCTCCGCCACTGCGTGATGCTGGGTGATCGCCAGGCCGCGCGCGTCGAAGCGCGCCGGCGCGGCCTTGAGGATTTCCGGCGCCGCACCGAAGCGCGCGAGCCATAGGGTGGGCGGCGTGATCGCGTCGTCGACCTGCACCAGGAAATCGTCGGCCTCGCTGGGCGCCACGAAGGCGCTGCTGGCGTCGTGGTCGATGCCGGAGATGTCGACCACCGCCTGGTCGGAGAATCCTTCCAGCCGCTCGAGGCGCCAGGCCGCGCCGTCGGTGCGCGCCAGCATGACGCGCGAATGCACCTCGTCGAGCGTCTTGAAGGCGATCACGTCGCGCTCGATGTCGGAGCCCTGCAGGAAGGCGCGCGCCGTCGGGGCGAACAATGTCGTAAAGTCGCGCCGGCCCGCCATGAAGGCGTCGAAGCCGATCGCCAGCAGGGCGCCGGCCGGGTAATGCGCGCCGCCCACCGCCCAGTCGTCGCGCAATTCCACCATCATGTGGTCCGCGAAAACGCTGACCGAGGCGTCGGTCGGCACGTCGAGGCGCGTGCGGCGCCCCGCCTGCTCGACGAAAATCTCGTGGTTGATGAAGTCGAGCCCGCGCACGAAGAACGCGCGTGGGCGCGCCGTCTCGAGCGCCTGCCAGCCGAACACTTGGACATCCTCCGGCTTGCCCTCGAAGACCACCGGCGCCGCGTCGTAGGGCGTGCCGCGCCGCCAGTGCCGGACGGTGCGCGAATAGCCGGACTGGGTCGCGAAGTTTTCGCCGCCGAGCGGCGAGGCCACCAGCAGGTTGTTCTCGTCCACCCAGCCGGCCGAGGATTTTGCCTCGGGCAGCACGAATCCATCCGCCACGAATGATTTTGCGTCGATGTCGAACTCGCGGACCACGGCCGCGTCGGCGCCGCCGCGCGAGAGCTGCACCAGCCCGCGCCGGAAGGTCGGCGGCAGCGCCGTGCAGCCGCCCCACACCCAGTCCTCGCCCTCGCGACGCGCAAGCGCGTCGACGTCGAGCAGCACGTCCCAGGCCGGGGCCGGTTTGCGGTACTCGGCCAGCGTCGTGCGCCGCCACAGCCCCTTGGGATGGGCGGCGTCCTGCCAGAAATTATACACATGCGGGCCGCGCCGCCCGATCCCCGGAATGCGATCGTCGGCGTTGAGCAGGTCGAGGGCGATGCGCCGGTCCGCCTCGAAGCGCGCGTCGCTCAGCGCCGCCAGCGTCTGCGCGTTGCGCGCCCCGATCCATTGCGTCACCGCCGGGCTCGCGATCTCCTCGAGCCAGAGATAGGGGTCGTCGGGGGCTGGGGGAGTCACATTATTGGTCATTGGCATCCGTCGTTGCGAGCGATGCGAAGCAACCGCGCTTCACTTGTGTCTGCTTGGCCGAGACTGCTTTGTCGCCTTCGGCTCCTCGCAATGACAAGGCTAAACGGTCGTCATTGCGAGCGAAGCGAAGCAATCTCGCTTCACTTGCGTTGCGCGCCTGGCCGAGATTGCTTCGTCGCCTTCGGCTCCTCGCAATGACGGCTTATCATCGCCGAGTCCTTCACGTCCCCCTCAGCAGCGGCCACAACGCGTCGAAGCTCGGCGCCTCGCCGAAGGTCTGGAGCGTGGCGAAAATCTTGTCCGCCGTCTCCTTGTTCACCGCCTGGGCGGCGCAGTCCATGAACTTCGTCTCGATCTGGGCCGGCGTGAGCGGGAACTGAAGCGTGCCGCTGGCGTAATAGCGCAGGCGCTCGACCTTGCTCCCGTCGGCAAAGCTCACGATCAGGCGCGAGGGACTTTCCTCGAAGATGTCGGCGAATTCCGGATCGATCGCCACCGACACCAGGCGCGCGGCGGCGCGCACGCGCTCGTCGGCGATCGCGGGCTCGGTGAAGGCCGCCAGCATGGGGGCGCCGTGCAGCAGCGTATAGGCGGCCAGATACGGCATGCTGAACTTCGCGTTCTCGATCGAGGCCGGATAGGTCGGACCGATGCGCGCCGCCGCGTAGCGCGTGATGCTGGCCTTGATGCCGGCGATGTCGGCGAGCCGCGGCAGAAGCTGATCGCGCATCTCCAGCGTGGCGTCGATCGCGGTGTGGCCGAGCCCGCCGCAGGGATAGCGCTTGGGCTTGAAGCCGCGCTCGACGATGTCGTAGGTGCGGCCGAGGTCGTGGAATGGCGCGAACGTCACGTCGAGGCCGCGCGCGAAGGCGCGGAAGTAGCCGTTGTTGCCTTCGAGCGCGGACGCGTTCGCGGTGAAGCCGCGCGCCCCGAGCAGCGCCGCCATCATGCCGTTGCGCGCCGCCTGGCCGGCATGCAGCGGTTTTGTCATGGTGCCGAAATTGGACGAGAAGCCGCCGGCGAGCGAGGCGCTGATCCCGATCACGTCGGGGATCTGCGCCGCCGGCAGCTTCATGAGCCGCGCGCAAGCCGCGGCAGCGGCCGTGGTCCCGATGGTGCCGACCGCGTGCCAGCCGCCGGCGAGCGACTGGGTGGTGTTGGCGCGCGCCATGCGCGACGCCACCTCGAAGCCGACGATGAAGGCCGCCATCACGTCCGACGGCGTCGCCTGCGTCTGCTCGGCGAGCGGCAGCAGCGCCGGGATGATCGGCACCATGGGCTGACCCATGATGTAGGAGAAGTCGTAGTCCATCGCATGGGCGGCGACGCCGTTGGCGAGCGCCGCGAGCTGCGGCGAGGCGCGGAAGGATTGTCCCACGACGCCGGCGGCCGGCGCGCTGCCCTCCTGCTTCACCATCTCGCAGGCGATCTGCGTCACGTGCTCGCGGCTGCCCGCCAGCATCACCCCGATGGTGTCGGTGAAGGCGAGCCGCGTGCGCTCGATCGCGAGCGGCGGCCCGTTCTTGAGATCGAACCCCACCACGAAATCGGCGATCAGCTCGCTGAGCTTCTTCTTCGGGTCTGCTTCCGCCGCCGCTGGCGCCGCCGTCACCCCGAGCTGCGCCTTCACCTCCGCGGCGCGCGCCGAACTCATCGCCACCAGCGCGGCGCCCGCGCCGATGAGCGTCCGTCGATCGATCGCGTCGTGCCGCGTATCCATGGGGGCCTCCTGGCTGGGTGTTTGATGGTTGAGGGAACTATGCCGTATCGGCGTCGCAGTCAGAAGGGCTAACTTCGATAAGGAAGCAATGACATCATGTGAGGCGATGCCTTTGTGTTCCCCTCCCCCCACGCGCCCTTGCGCGTGGCGGGGAGGGGTCAGGGGTGGGGGGCGCGGCGGTGCCACAAGAACCACACAAGTCGGACAGGCGCATCGCGCGAGCACGATCGCTTCGCCGCAGCATGACCGATGCGGAGCGAAAGCTCTGGTGGCATCTGCGACGCCTGCCGCTCGACAACGCGCATTTCCGTCGTCAGGCGACGATCGGGCGGTATTTCGCTGACTTCGCGTGCCATCGGTTGCGGGTGGTGATCGAAGTCGACGGCAGCCAACATGGCGAGGACCGGCACCTTGCCGCGGACACTGAGAGAACCGCCTATCTGACGTCGCGCGGCTATCGGGTGTTGCGGTTCTGGAACAACGATGTTCTGAACGAGATCGAGGGCGTGATGGGTGCGATTTACGCGGCGCTGTGCGATACGTCTGACTCAGCGCCCCCCACCCCTGACCCCTCCCCGCCACGCGCTTCGCGCGCGGGGGGAGGGGAATAGAAAGTGCGCAACGATCACCGAGGATCCCACATGCTTCGCCGCCTCTCCGCTCTTGCCACTCTCCCTGCCCTCGCGTTTCTCTGCGTCGCCGTCTGCGCCACCGCCTCCGCGCAATCCTGGCCGGCGCGCCAGCCGATCCGGCTGATCACGCCGTTTCCGGCCGGCAGCGCCATCGACTCCATCGCGCGGCCGGTGTTCGAGCAGGTCGGCAAGCAGATCGGCCAGGGTTTCGTGTTCGAGGCGCGACCGGGCGCGGGCGGCACCATCGGCATGGCGACCGCCGCCAAGGCCGAGCCCGACGGCTACACGCTGCTGGTCAACTCGTCGGTGCACACCATCGTGCCGTCGACCTACTCCAAACTTTCATTCGACACCGTGCGCGACTTCGCTGGCGTCATTCCGCTCGGCCAGTTTCCCAACGTGCTGGTGGTGCCGCCGTCGCGCCACAAGACCATTCAGGAGCTGGTCGCCGCCGCCAAGGCAAAGCCCGGATCGATCACCTACGGGTCGGGCGGCGTCGGCGCCGCCACCCATCTCAACGCCGAGCGCTTCCGCCTGAGCGCCGGCTTCGAGGCGGTGCATGTGCCGTTCAAGGGCGCGCCCGAGGCGCTGCGCGAGATTTTGGGCGACCGCATCGACTTCTATTTCTCGCCGCTCTTGAGCGCCGTGCCGCTGATCCAGGCCGGCCAGGTGCGCGGCCTCGCGGTGAGCAGCCTCGCGCGTTCCGAGTCGCTGCCCGATGTCCCCACCACCCTGGAGGCCGGCTATCCCGACTCCGATTACGTGTTCTGGATCGGCGTCTTCGCGCCCGCCAACACCCCGCACGACATCATCGACCGCCTGCACGACGAGATTGCCAAGGCGCTTGCCGATCCCGCGGTCCACGACACCATCAAGAAGCTCGGCGCCGACCCGATGAATCTCACGCCGACCGCCTTCAACGCCTTCGTGAAAGCCGAGATAGCGACGAATGCCGCTCTGGCGAAAGCGGCGGGCATTACGCCGAATTGACCCTTCCGTCATTGCGAGGAGCCGAAGGCGACGAAGCAATCCCGGTCAGGCAGGCACAAGCGAAACGAGATTGCTTCGCTTCGCTCGCAATGACGCCCGCTTACCCTCCCGCTCTGGCGCGCGCCGCGCGCAGGTGCCATGCATGCTTCCCTCCCTCCCCCGCATTGACACCCCCGGCCATCGGCCTACATTAGCCCTGTTCCGAGGGGAGCTCCGGGTGGGAGCTGAGAGTTCGCCGATCCGCGAAAACCCTTCGAACCTGATCCGGGTCATGCCGGCGAAGGGACAGGGACGTTTCCCCCGAACTCGCTCGCGCCCGGACCGCCACCATACGGGAGCCACGCGATGAACAAGCCCCTCTCCGCCTCCGATCTCGCCACGCCGAAGGTCACCACCGGCCCGATCGCCGGGTCGCGCAAGATCCATGTGGCGCCGGAGGCGGCGCCCGACCTGCGGGTGCCGCTGCGCGAGATCGCGCTGTCGGAGGGCTTGGGCGAGCCGCCGCTCCCGGTCTACGACACCTCGGGTCCCTACACCGACGACAACCTCGCGATCGACGTCGAGGCCGGCCTCAAGCGCGCGCGCGTCGACTGGGTGCGCGAACGCGGCGGCATCGAGGACTACGAGGGCCGCCCGCTCAAGCCGGTGGACAACGGCAATGTCAGTGGCAAGCACCTCGCCCGCGCGTTTCCCAACACGCCGAAGCCGATGCGCGCGCTCGACGGCAAGCCGGTCACCCAATACGAATGGGCGCGCCTCGGCGTCGTCACCAAGGAAATGATCTACGTGGCGGAGCGCGAGAATCTCGGCCGCAAGAAGCAGCTCGACCGCGCCGAGGCGGCGCGCCAGGACGGCGAGAGCTTCGGCGCCTCCGTGCCGCTGTTCATCACGCCGGAATTCGTGCGCGACGAGATCGCGCGCGGCCGCGCCATCATCCCCTCGAACATCAATCACGCCGAGCTCGAGCCGATGATCATCGGCCGCAATTTCCTCACCAAGATCAACGCCAACATCGGCAACTCGGCCGTGACCTCGTCGGTCGAGGAAGAGGTCGAGAAGATGGTGTGGGCGATCCGCTGGGGCGCCGACACCGTCATGGACCTCTCGACCGGGCGCAACATCCACAACACGCGCGAATGGATCCTGCGCAATTCGCCGGTGCCGATCGGCACCGTGCCGATCTACCAGGCGCTGGAGAAGGTCGACGGCGATCCGGTGAAGCTCGACTGGGAATGCTACAAGGACACGCTGATCGAGCAATGCGAGCAGGGCGTCGACTATTTCACCATCCATGCGGGCGTGCGGCTCGCCTATGTGCCGCTGACCGCCAACCGCGTCACCGGCATCGTGTCGCGCGGCGGCTCGATCATGGCCAAGTGGTGCCTGTCGCGCCACAAGGAGAGCTTCCTCTACGAGCGCTTCGACGAGATCTGCGACATCATGCGCAAGTATGACGTGTCGTTCTCGCTCGGCGATGGATTGCGCCCGGGCTCGATCGCGGACGCCAACGACCGCGCGCAATTCGCCGAGCTCGAGACCCTGGGCGAGCTCACCAAGATCGCGTGGCAGAAGGGCTGCCAGGTCATGATCGAGGGCCCCGGCCACGTGCCGATGCACAAGATCAAGATCAACATGGACAAGCAGCTGAAGGAATGCGGCGAGGCGCCCTTCTACACCCTCGGGCCGCTCACCACCGACATCGCGCCGGGCTACGACCACATCACGTCGGGCATCGGCGCCGCCATGATCGGCTGGTTCGGCTGCGCCATGCTGTGCTACGTGACCCCGAAGGAGCATTTGGGCCTGCCCAACCGCGACGACGTCAAGGAAGGCGTGATCACCTACAAGATCGCGGCGCATGCGTCGGATTTGGCCAAGGGCCACCCGGCCGCGCAGCTGCGCGACGACGCGCTGTCGCGCGCCCGCTTCGACTTCCGCTGGAACGACCAGTTCAACCTCGGGCTCGACCCCGACACCGCCCGCTCCTACCACGACGAGACCCTGCCCAAGGACGCCCACAAGGTCGCGCATTTCTGCTCGATGTGCGGCCCGAAATTCTGCTCGATGAAGATCACGCAGGACGTGCGCGACTATGCGGCGACGCTGAACGAGAAGGAAGCCGGCATGGCGGAGATGTCGGAGAAGTTCAAGCAGATGGGGAACGAGGTGTATGTGGAGACGGACGCGGTGAAGCAGAGCAATAAGGTGTTGTGACGACTCTATATTCGTTCCCATCTACTGGCCCATTTCATCCTCGACGGGCCATGGCCCAGTAACGTCAATGGCGGTAACCTCCTTTGGCGGCAGCTGAGGGAGCGACTGATGGGTACCCATCAGAATTGAGAGGGCATCCCACAAAGAATGGGGGATGGAGTGCCGGGCCTGTTAACATTCCCGCCTTCGTGAACAAGAAAATCAGGTTTTCAGAATTTCTAGTCCGTTTAATGGAGCAAAATGGCGGATGGATGAAGGGAGAAGATTATATGGTTCCCACCAATTATTCTATTATTCTCACATTGCTTTCTCGGCTTTCTCTAAAACGTGTAGATTTACTGGGCGTCATTATGACAGATGCGGATTTAGAGGGGGCCGATTTTGAACAAGCGGATCTCTCTGTCTGCTCATTTTCGCAAGTTAATTTTTCTGGCGCTAATTTTCATCAGGCGGAGATTGATGGTGCTAAATTCGTTGAGTGTAATTTATCTGAGACGAAGATAACGAAATTGCAGGCTTCGCTTAGCTTTTTTGACAGCGCTAGCTTAAAATCAGCAAAATTTAAATTGCGAAGTGAGCGAAAAACTCACAGGACATCCCGTCGTCCGAAAAAGAAGCGCCCTCCAAAGCTTAAAGATCGGGTTCCAAGCAAGATTAGGTTGGAGTAGCGCCATTCTTTCATTAGCCTGGGCAAGCGCAGGCTATATCGAGCGCCCGCGAAACGCATCTCGGCGCCTGAGGGCATCGGGCCGGCGTCCCCCGCTCCGCGAGATTCAACGCCACGATTCTACGCCCCCCTGACGTTGAGCGAACTGCTCAGCCCGAGTCCGCATTGATCTGTAATCCGACCTGACCGGCGACAAACCAGATTAGGCCCTTCTCGTATCGCAGTACCCACCCTCCTGACCGCACGCCCCGTCAATTATACCCCATCTCGGCAAACCCGTACCCGATCCGCTGCGTGCAATCACGATCGGCATAGACCCGCACCGCGTCCTCCCAGAAAGGCGTGCTGCCGGTGAGCGGGTTCTTGCAGCCGTCGACCAGCGCTACGAGGTAGACCTCCTTCGGCACGCCCGGCTGCGCGAGCGTGTCGGCGAAATTCACCGACCACTTGGTGGCATAGATGTTGCCGTACTGGCCGGACTGCCAGTGCGCGGACCTTGATCAATCCCCGAACACCCACCTCACAATCCGCGCGTCCCTCCCGTACCCGCCGTTCTTCGCGAATGGCTCCTCGTTCCAGAACCTGTCCGCCGCCGCCCGGCCGGGCAGCTCGAGCAGGAGCGCGGTGCCGATGTTTTCGGCGCCGTCGGCGGAACGGATCGGGCCGCGGAAGATGAAGCTGTCGCCATAGGACGCGAAGTAGGATTCGTGCGCGTGCAGGTGCTGTCGGAAGAACTCCGGCGTGCCGGTCTTGGGTCCGGTGCACAGGAACTGCTCCAGCCCCTTCCGGCGATAGTCCGCCGCGCGCTTCTGGAAGCTGTTCGACCAGCGGTGGACCTCGACGCGCCCGTAGACGCCCGCGTGGCTCAGCGGCTCCTCGCCGACGAAGCGGTCCGCCGCCGCGCGGTCGTCGATCTGCATGAAGAAGGTGGTGCCGAGCGCCTCGCGGCCGTCGTCGGATACCAGATGGCCGTAGCCGATGACGCGGTCGCCGAAGCCTGCAACGTAGCGCTTCTGCTCCGCCAGCAGCGCGCGGCGCGCGTCCTGCATCCCGGGCTTGTCCCAGCAATAGATCGCCCACTGGGCCGGCTTGCTGCGGTAGAAGTCTTTCAGGGCCTCGCCCTGCAATCCGTAACGCGGATCGCCCGGCAGATATCCGGTATTTGCCTCCGACATGTCGTCTCCAAAGTCGCGCAGCCCCTTGGGCGGAGTGGAAATGTAGGATGGGTCGGTCGTCAGCGAAACCCATCAACCCATCCTACGACCTCGTCCTGAGGAGGCGCGCAGCGCCGTCTCGACTTGTCCGCCGCAGCCCGCAGGGCGAAGGCGGAAGGACGGGCCACGGGCGAGAGAGCGGAGCAAGCTGCCCATGGTTCGAGACGCGCGCTGTCGCGCGCTCCTCACCATGAGGTCTGTAAGATTGATGAGTTTCCCCCCGCCTTCGCGGGGGTCAACCCATCCTACGGCCTTGCCCGGTCAAACCGGCCGCCAAGGCGCCGTCGCACGGGCCAGTGACGTAGCTCACACGCGTGACCGCCCGAACTGTGCGATCCATCGCCCATCGAGAGCGGCCTCAACGATCTTGGCATGGGAGCAACACAATGCTGGCGGAAATCTTTCTGGTGCGATTGGAGATGCTGCTGCGGGTGGCCGCTTCGAATTCGGCCCCGGCGGCCAGCGACACGCGCTTTGTGCCCATCACGCTGCCGCGCGCGAGCGAGCTCAAGCAAGCCTAGGCTGGGGAAAGGCGCGAGACGCGCCGTACCTCAGGCGAACCTCTCCCTGGACCGCGCCCTCGCCTTCTCGGCCTCCACGTCGCGATCCCGCGCGGGCGCGTTCGTGTGCAGCGACGCCAACAGCCGGCGCGCGACATCCGAGACCTCCTCGACGGCGCGATCGAAAGCGGCCGCATTCTGCAGCGACGGCTTGTTGAAGCCGGAGAGTTTGCGCACGAATTGCAGCGCCGAGGCGCGGATCTCGTCCTCGCTCGCGGGCGGCTCGAAATTGAACAGCGTCTTGATGTTGCGGCACATGGGCGGGCTCCTGCGCCCGCACATGTAGGATGGGTTTCGCTGGCGCTCAACCCATCGCGCCGTGCAAAACCAACGATGGGTTTCCTCCGCCTTCGCGGGACTCAACCCATGCTACGGCCCTAATTCGCCCCGAAGCGATAGTTGAAGCCGACGCGAACGATGTTGTCGCGGATCTTGATGTTGGTGTCGGCGCCCGTGCCTGCCAGGAAGGTGTGCGAGCCCAGGTCGACGAAGAGATATTCGGCCTTCACCCGCCAATGCGCGTCGATGGCTTTCTCGACGCCCCCACCCACCGCGAACCCGACCCGGGTCGTTTCCTCCGAGAGGGAAACGGCGGCGGTGGTGCTTGCGGGCGGCGAGGTCGTCGCAAGCGTGAGCGAGGTCGTATTGCTGAATTCCGCGCGTCCCACCGCCAAGCCGCCGGTCGCATAGAACAACCAGGTTTGATCATAGGTCACGCCCAGGCGTCCGCGGAACGTGGCGAACCAGGGCAGCTTCCAGCTGTTGGTTTCGTTCTGGGTGATGGTGGCGACGCCGTCGAAGAAGGGCGCCCTGAAGACCGTCGCGCCCCCGTTCAGGCTCGCCCGCTGGCCCGTCGCCTGGATATCGGCCTCAACGCCGTAGAGCCACGAACCGTTGAGCCAATTGTATCCGACCTGACCGCCGCCGACCCAGCCCTTGACGTTGCGGCTCGTGGTGGAGCTGAAGTCGGACAATATCGCGCTCGCCAGTCCGGGAGCGGTTGTCCCCGTCACGCCGGCGCCGGTCGGGAAGAGGGGCGAAAGACTGCTGCTGTCCCAGTTCCCCCAGCTATAGCCGACGTTGGCGCCGGCGTAGAACCCGGTCCACGGATCGACAACGACCGGCGCCATCATCGGCGCCTTGAGCGGCATGTCGGCCGCAACAGCCGGAACCGCCGCAGCGAGCGCCACAAGCGCAAGCCCGGCCAACACCACGTTTTTCATTATCGCCCCCAACCCTATGACAGATTCCGTCGCGGGTAAGGACTAACACGGACCACTTCCAAGTTGTGTGATCTTTCGGCAACAGGCTGGAATTCTCTCGCCGTTCCGAGCCAAGACCCAAGGGCTCAACCCGTCCTGCGGCCCTGGCCAAGCCGGTTGCAATCAGCGCAGCGCCTGCGGCCGCCGGTCCGTATCGTCCAGAAATTTCACGTCCATCACCTGTTTCGCCAGGTCCATGTCCAGGTGCGGCATGATGAGTTGACGGAACGCGTATCGCAGCACCACGTATTCGTATCGGCAGTTTTTGGCGCGTGTCTTTGGCAGGTATTCGTTCTCGACCAGGTCGGCGAATTTCTTGGCGTCATAGCCGTAGGCGAGGCAGAGCAGGTTGTAGAACCGCTGCTCCGGCGAACCGTGATCGCTCGAGAATGTCAACAACGGCACACTCACGTTCGGCTTCTGCTTGGCGTTCTTGACGAAGGCGCGGTACGAAAAGGCGGCGCCCGTGATCAGCCGGCGCGCGCGATCGTCGCCGAACTGCAGCATGATGTAGGTCGCGAACTGGTCGGCGGCGTCCTCTTCGCGTCCGAACACCGGAATATCGAAAATGTCGAACACCGCGTGCCCGAATTCGTGCGCCAGGGCGAAGAACAGTTGTCCGACGACGGCGTCGCCCGCCGTGACCATCGCGGCGGCGGTCTCCTTCGGCATGACCTGCCAGATCTCGACCAGATATTCGTAGCAGATGCTCAGCGTCGGACGCTTGTCCACGCGCTCGTACCAGGCATTCGACACGCCGTCGCAACCGATCGTCCTGATCGTCACCGGTTCAGGCAGACGAAGCGGGCTGAAGACTTTCCGCATCATCTCGAGCGCGCCGCGCTCCTGCACCATCTTGTAGGCGGTCTGATGCTTGGGGTCCTTGGGCGGGACGTATTCGATGCGGATCATGTCCGATGCGGCCGGGCCGGCCTTCGTCGGGGCGGTCGGAGTGGCCGGAGTCGATGCGGCCGGGGCGGCCGTTGTCGGTGCGGGCGGGGCGGGATTGTTGGCGGCATCCTCGGCGCGGGCCGCGGGCAGGATCCAGCACGTCCACGCGAGCCCTGAGGCGAGGACCGCAACGGCGATCGCCGACCTGCCAGTGAGAAACGCCATCGCACCCTCCCAAGGTGGCGGGCGGCCCGCCCGCGATGACGATTGAGTCGCGTCCCGTGCATGGGAGCGGACAGGAAGCCCGTCCGCTCCCGATGTTTGACGCCAGACGGCCGGCTCAGCCTGTGGCCCGCACGATGCGGGCACAGGCCGCGCCGGCCGCGACCTCAACGTTACTTCGGGGCCGGCTCCTGGCGAGGCACGTCCCCGTCTTTCAGACCCTGCGGCACCTGGCGCGCGGCGTCCGAGTCGCGCAAGCCTTGCGGCTGCTGACGGGCCGTGTCGGTGTCACGCAGACCTTGCGGCTGCTGACGCGCATTGTCGATGTCGCGCAGGCCTTGCGGCTGCTGACGCGCATTGTCGGTGTCGCGCAAGCCCTGCGGCTGCTGCCGCTGGACGTCCGATTGGGCGATCGCCACGCTTGCGCTCGACATGACGCCGACCGCCGTCGCGAGGAGAACCGCCAGCTTCCAGTTATGGCCTTGCATTTCAATCTCCTTCAAAGGTGGGTAGTGCGTTCAGGCAGGCGCACCCATGGCGCCCCGAAGGCAGCTACGTATGCCGCATATGAGAGGTTTCAATCGTCCGCGGCTGCCGTCAAGCCGCAATCATCCGCCGACGCATCATGGTGCCACCCCGACGCCCGGTTCGGGATGCGCTGCGGACATTTCGAGTTCAAGGCTTGCCGGATAACCGGCGCGAAAAGCTCAAGCTTCCCAAAGCGCCCTCGGCAAGCTGCAGGTATATGGATACCCCCGACTTCGCGGGACGCAATCGGCTGTCCCAGGCGCCCGTAATTTTGCGGCCGTATCGCCACCATCACGATGCAGTGAAGATGGCGGAGGTCACCATGATGATCACGCTCACGTCGGATTTTCCGATCGCAAGTCCGAAGTCCGAATAGCCCCTTCGACCTGCTTGACGGAGTCCCCCGCCTTGCGCTTCGCTTGATCGCCGCAATCCGGGGAACCCCATGGACAACTCGCTCGCCGCCGCAATGCTCGCTCTCGCGATGGTGGTGCCGCCGGTTGCCGCGCGGGCCGCCGAGCTCACGGTCCTGGCGGGCGGCTCCATGACGGCCAGCCTGAAGGAGCTCGGGCCGCGCTTCGAAAGCGCCACCGGGCACAAGCTCGCGATCCGCTTCGCCGGCACGCCCGAGCTGATCAAGCTGGCGACCTCGGACGCGCCCTTCGATCTCGGCGTCGTGCCGATCGACGTGATGAAGGACGCGGCCGCGCGCGCGAAGTTCGCAGCCGGCCCGACCGTCGACATCGCGCGCGTCGGCTATGGGGTCGCGGTGCGCGCCGGCGCCCCCAGGCCGGACGTCAGCACGCCTGACGCGCTGAAGGCGACGCTGCTCAAGGCGCAGTCGATCACGCTCTATCCGGAGAGCGCGGCCGGCGCCTATGTGATCTCGGTGTTCGAGCGCCTCGGCATCGCCGACGCGATGAAAGCGAAGACCAAGGCGCAGGCCGGGCCGGGGCAGATCCCCACCGCCGTCGCCTCCGGCGAGGCCGAGCTCGGCGTCTTCCTCACCAATGTGCTGGCGGCGCCCGGCGTGGAGCTCGCCGGCCCGTTCCCCGGCGCGTTGCAGCAGGAGCTGGTCTTCACCGGCGCGGTCGCGGCGGCGAGCCCGAACGCGGACGCCGCCAAGGCGCTGATCGATTTTCTCAGGACGCCGGAAGCCGCCGCGGTTCTCACCGCCAAGGGCATGACGCCGGGGTGACGGGGCGCCGGCCGGGCGCCGGCTGGAGCATATCGAACGACGCGCTCCGTCATGCCCGCGCTTGTCGCGGGCATCCACGTCTTAATGCATCAGCAAGACAAAGGCGTGGATGGCCGGGACAAGCCCGGCCATGACGCAATCGGTGATTCAGTCTTGGCGATATTCTCGTCCCGCGCCTCTGGCATGGCCGCGAAGCGCGCGAGCGATGGCGACGTGTCGCCCTCACCTCATCGAAATCGCCAACCCGCTCAGGTCTGCGTTGATCTGCAGCCCGATCTGGCGGCCCGACAGCACCAGCTCGGCGCCCTTCTCGTTGCGCAGCACGATGAATTGCGCCCCGCCGCCGATCGCGGCGCCCGCTCCGCCCGCGCCGTAGACGCCGGCCACATCATAGGGGCTGCGGATGTTGCGCACCGTGCCGCGGAAGTGCGTCTCCGAGGCGCCGAACACGATGCCGGCGCTTACGCCGCCGATCGAGACCGGATAGCGCCGGCCGTGGAAGAACAGCACGCCGCTGCCGCCCGATCCGCCGATCACCCAGCCGGCCTTTAGGACCGAAAACGCGATGGTGCCGCTGTCCGCCCGGGCGGCGGACGGCATGGCGAGGAGAACGAAACCGGCGACGGCGGTCAACGCGATCAGGGCGGCGCGAATGCGGTGCGAAAAACGCATGGTGGGGGTCCCTCCCGTGGGCTGTGAGTCGGACGTCATCATACCGCGAAATACCGCAGCCCCCATCCTGATTCTTCGCTCCCCGCCGCGGAGCCCGGAAAAAAATCCGCCGCGGCCCAGCAAGAGTCTTGACAGGGCAAAATTTTGAAAACCCGCGAAAGCGTGCTAGGAGAAAATCGACAGTCGGAATTGCGCGCCGATCCCGGGCTTGCCCCGCGGTCGGCTTTTTGTTGCGCAGACGCCCGATCCGCAGGTGCGGGAATCGGCCGTCAGGTTTTCGTTGAGGAGGGATCCATGGCCCGCTGCCGGCCATTGCGGACGCGATCGTTGCGTTTCGTCGCGCGTCCCGCCGGTTCGCCGGGAGGTATCGGCGTTGTAAATTCGTTGTATTTAACAAGCAGAACAAGCAGCGGCTGCCATCCGGCGGCGACCCGCAGGGGAGCACCCGCATGACCGACGACGAACGCGCCATCCGCCAGCTCGTGTCGACCTGGATGGCGGCGAGCCAGGCCGGCGACGTCGATACCGTGCTGAGCCTGATCGCCGACGACGCGGTGTTCATGGTGGCGGGCCAGGAGCCCTTCGGCAAGGACGCCTTCGCGGCCGCGTCGCGCGGCGCGCGCAACGTGCGGATGGAAGGGACGAGCGACATCCGCGAGCTCACGGTGCTCGGCGACTGGGCGTATCTGCGAAATTATCTCACCGTCACGGTGACGCCGCCCGGCGGCCAGCCGGTGCGGCGCGCCGGCTATACCTTGACCATCCTGCGCAAGACGCCCGCCGGCCGATGGCTGCTGGCGCGCGACGCCAACCTGATGACGACGCAGCCGTAGGATGGGTTGACCCCCGCGCAGGCGGGGGGAAACCCATCGAGGGAAGCGCGAAACGCGTTCGCGCTGGAAATCGGGCCGGACCGGGCGCATAATCGGGTCATGACACAAGTGTCCTGCCACTGTGGAGCGACCTACGAGGTCATCGAGACCAAGGGACCGTCGCGCGACCACGACGTGTCGTTTCGTTGCACCGTGTGCGGGAAGGATCTGTTTTCCTGGAGCGGCTCCGACGTCGGCCAGCTGCGGCTCGTCTCGCGCCCCGAGCCGGATAGGGAGTGAAGCCTCTCAGCCGTCATGCCCCGCGCAAGCGGGGCATCCAGTAAACACCGTCGGTCCAGTGATTACTGGATCGCCCGCTTGCGCGGGCGATGACGGCGAAATGACCGCATTTCACTCGTGCTTCATCCGGGCTACGCTGCCGCCAACACGATCGCCTGCGGCGGGCCCACGCCCAACAAGATCGCCGGCACCAGGGAGGGACTCACATGATCGGGCGCATGCTCACGCTCGCGCTTGCCGGCGTGCTGGCGCTCTCCGCGCCCACGGCGGCGCAGGAATGGCCGCAGCAGACCATCCATCTCATCATCCCGTTCGGGCCCGGCGGCGGCAGCGACATCGTGGGCCGGGTGCTGGCGCAGGCGATGCAGGAGAAGCTCGGCCAGACCGTGGTGGTGGAGAACCGTCCGGGCGCCGGCGGCACGCTCGGCAACGAGGCGATCGCGCGCGCCGAGCATGACGGCTACACGCTCGGCATTATGACGGCCGGCCAGATCATCCAGGCGGTGATGCTCAAGGGGTTGCGCTACGACACGCGCACCGCCTTCGATCCGATCGCGCAGGTGGCGACCGCCGGCCTCGTCATGGTGACGCGCCCCGACTTCCCGGCCAACAATGTGAAGGAGCTGATCGCGGCCGCCAAGGCGGCGCCCGGCAAGCTCGTGTTCGGCAGCCCGGGCTTCGGCGCCACGCAGCATTTAGCGGCCGAGCTGTTCAAGCAGACCGCCGGCGTCGACATGCTGCACGTGCCCTACCGCACCTCGCCGGAGGCGATCACGGCGCTCCTCGGCGGCCAGGTCGACGTGGTGTTCGAGACCGTCTCCGCCGTGCTCGGCCAGGTGCAGGACGGCCGCGTGAAGGCGCTCGCCGTCACCGGCAAGGACCGCTTTCCGGCGGTGCCGAACGTGCCGGCGGCGATCGAGTCCGGCGTGCTGCCGGGCTACGACGTCACCACCTGGTACGGCGTCTTCGCGCCGCACGGCGTGCCGCCCGCCGTCATCGCCAAGCTGAACAAGACGCTCAACCAGATCATCGCCGACCCGGCGGTGCGCGAGCGCCTGACCGCGGCCGGCGTGATCGTGCAAGGCGGTACGCCCGAAGCATTCGGCCAGATGATGGCGGCCGAGCTCACCCGCTGGGACGCCGTGCGCAAGGCCGCGGGGCTGGAGCAGCGGTAATGCGTGTCAGGTTGATTGGGGATCGCTCAATCTATGATCCGTCATCCTGAGGCGCTCGACGCGAAGCGTCGAGCCTCGAAGGACGACGGCCCGTGCCGCGCCGCTTGCACACTTATGGCGTCACCGCGGCCGTGCATCCATCCGATC
>DATBBS010000047.1:0-5572 GCA_036270895.1 Xanthobacteraceae bacterium | reverse complement strand
ACCGTGCCCAGCACCTTGAGGCCGAGCTTGCCGTCGGGCTTGCGGTAGACCTCCATGGCGCGCTCGTCCTGGATCACGTCGCGGGTGTCCGGATCGATCGAGACCCGGCCGCGCGGTCCGTCGGTGCTCCAGCCCTTCAGGGCCGCGATCACCTTCTCGCCGTCGTCGAGCTTGCCGTTGAGCTTCTTGATCGTGTCGAAGACCGCATGCATCGTGTCCCATGCGGCGGCCGACATGAAATCCGGATGGCTGTTGGGCCCATAGGCGGCGTGCCACGCCTTGACGAACTCCTTGTTCGCCGCATTGTCGAGATCCGCCGCATAGTGCCCCATCACGATGGTGCCGATGGCGGCATCGCCCATGTCCTGTAGCTTGGTGTCGGGCACCACGTCCATCGGCCCGATCAGCTTGATGCCGGCCTGCCGCATGCCGAGCTCGCCGAAGGTCTTGACGACGCCAGCCGCGTGATTGCCGGAGGGGATGAACACATAGAAGCAGTCGGGCTTGGCGTCCTTCACCCGCGAGAAGAAAGGCGTGAAGTCCGGCACCTGGGCGGGGTTGCCCATCGGGATCGAGTCGACCACCTTGCCGCCCGCCGCCTCGAAGCCGGTCTTGAAGGCTTCGGTGGAATCCTTGCCGGGCGGGAAGTCGGTGTAGCCCATCGCGGCGGTCTTGCAACCCAGGGTCTTGGCCGCATAGGTCCCCATCGGGAAGGCGGGATGCCACATGCTGAAGGACAGCCGCGCGATATAGGGCGAGAGCGTCGTGATCCAGGCCGTGCCGGCGTTGGAGATCAGCAGCGGCACCTTGGCTTGGGTCATGACCGGCGCCATCGCGATCGCCGACGGCGAGAACACCACGCCGGCGATGATCTGGACCTTGTCGCGCGTGATCAGCTCGGTCGCCACCGTCTTGGCGTTCGCGCCCGACGGCGGACCCTCGTCCCGCTCGACCACCTCGATCTTGTGGGGCGCGATGTCCTTGGCGTGCAGCTTGAGATAGAGGTCGAAGGCCTTTTTCTGCGCGTCGCCGAGATCGGCATTGACGCCGGAAAACGGCAGCATGATCCCGACCTTGACGGTTTCGGCCTGGGCGGCGGCGCCGAGACCGACCGCGAGCGCGGCAATTCCCAATGACGTCAACAGTCTCATCTCGTCCTCCCAGCAGGCCTTGCGCCCGGCATTGTGTTCCGCGTCGTGTCGCGACCGCGGTTGGCCGCCGAATCCCGGCGGCGCTCCATCGTATCGGCGGCGTGGGTTCCAACATAGCCGCGCCGCTCGGCCTGCCAAAAGGGACAAAATCCGGAAAGGCTTGTATTTCGGCAACGGCGGCGCCAGAAACGCCGGCTTCTTGTTGTTGCGTATGATCTCGCCCGAAAAGTCTGTCAACTTTTCGGGTTCATGCGCCAGGCCTTCATATACCAAGAGAAGGCGCGGGTGAGGAAACCAGATGTCGCAGGCGCTCGGACGGTCCTATGACGGAATCATCATCGGCGCCGGGCATCATGGGCTCGTGCTCGGCTCCTATCTGGCGAAGGCTGGGCTCGACATCCTGCTGGTCGACCGCCGGCTGACCTACGGGGGCGGCCTGAACACGACCGAGGCGACCGCGCCGGGCTTCTATCACAACCTGCATTCGATCAATCATTTCCACATCAGCGAGACGCCCTGGTTCCGCGACCTCGGGCTCGCGGCGCGGGTGAGCTACATCACGCCGCGCTATGAGTTCGGCCAGGCGCACCGTGACGGAACCGCGCTGGTGCTCGGGCGCGACCTGGAGGAGACGGTCGCCAATATCGCCCGCTTGTCGCCCAAGGACGCGGCGACCTTCCGGGAATGGAATCGCAAGGCCGAGGAGATGACGGCCCGCATCCTGATTCCCGAGCGCTACGCCGAGCCGCTCACGCAACAGGAGCGCGACGGCTTGCTCGAGCGCACCGCGCTCGGCCGCGAATTCCTCGCCGTCGCGCGCCGCCAGCCGCTCGACGTGGTGCGCGAATTATTCGAGAACGAGCATGTCCAACTCCTGTTCCTGTTCAAGGTGTCGCTGTTCGGCACTTGGCTCACCGATACGCTGTCGAAGACGAGCCCGATGGGCTCGGTGATCCGCGCCTTCGACTTGCAGACCGGCTACCAGCTCTGCCAGGGCGGATCGTTCAATCTCGCGCGCGGCCTGATGGAGACCTTCATCGCGGCCGGCGGGACCTTTGCGCCGCAGGTCGCGATCGACCGCATCGTGATCGAGGGCGGGCGCGCGAGCGGCATCGCGCTGCGCGACGGACGCACGGTGCGGGCCCGGCAATTCATGGCGTCGACCATCGACGTGCACCAGACCTTCGAGGACCTGATCGGCCGCGATCAGATTCCGGTCGCGCTCGGCGGCAGGCTCGACAATTTCCAATACACCAAATGGGCGCTGTTCGGCCTGCACCTCGCCCTCAACGAAAGCCCGCGCTTCGCGGCGGAAAATTTCGACCCCAACATCAACCGCGCGCTCAAATGGAGCATCGGCGCCGAGACCATGGAGGACCTGTTCGCGGCTCATCAGCAGGTGATGGCCGGCAAGATGCCCGACATCGTGCAGTTCGGCTCCGGCCCCTTGAGCCTGCTCGATCCCACCCAGGCGCCGCCCGGCAAGCACACGAGCTACGCGTGGCACGTGATGCCGCTCGATCCGGACATCGGCGAGCAGGATTACGAGAGCTGGAAGACGGAATTCTCCGAAAAAATTCTCGACACCTGGGCGCGCTACTGTCCCAACATGACGAAACGAAACATCATCGCCCAATACGCCTATACGGGCCGCGAATATGTCCAGGAGCTCGTCAACATGCGCGGCGGCGACATCTTCATGGGGGCGTTCAACGCCGAGCAGGTCATGTACAACCATTTCGGCTATCGCACGCCGATCCCGAATCTCTACTACGCGGGCTCCGCCGCCCATTGCGGCGGCGCGATCTCGGGCGGCCCGAGCTATGTGGCGGCCGGAATCATCGCGCGCGATCTCGGGCTGAAGCTGTGGTGGAAGCCGTGGAGCGCACGCGAAGCGCTGGAACGCCTGGCGAAGGCGGCGTAAGCCGAGCGATGCACCGGCCCTCCCTCTCCCCGCTTGCGGGGAGAGGGTCGGGGTGAAGGGGCGTTTTAATAAAGCTCAGACTTGCGGAGACGCCCCCTCACCCGCCATCCTCGCTGACGCGAGATGGCGACCTCTCCCCGTAAACGGGGAGAGGTGCGCATCGCTTGTGGCAAGCCCGCAATGAGGCTCAGTGCCCGTCGCCATCCGCGTGAAACTGCACCACCACGCGCTCGGCGAGGATTGGGGTGCAGTAGCGCGCGAAGAAGGCCTGGTGCTCGGGCGACTCGGCGTAGCTGCGATAATCCGCCGGGCTGTCGAACTCCATGGTCAGGCCGACGTCGTAATTCGGCGCGAAACTGTGCTTTCTGACGTGGGTCTCGCCGCCCGCGCCTTCGTTGCGGCCGATAGTCCAGGCGCGGATCACCGGAATGCTCGCCATCAGCTTGGGAAAGGCCTCGAAATAAGCCGCGACGTCCGCCGGCCGCGCGTCGGGGCGGAAGCGCAGGATCGCCATGTGCCGGAAAACCGCCATTGCGTCACCCGGCCAGCTTCATGTCGGGCAGCCACACGGTCTCGGCCGCGTCGGTGTTGCCGACCCCGATGTAGCAGAACACGAGCGAGGCCTCCTCGGTCTCCGACGCGTTGGAGATGACATGGATGGCGCCGCTCGGGATGTAGACGAAGTCGCCGCCCTCCAGGATGATCTCCTTGCCGTCGCTGCCGTCGCTCTTGGCCGCCCATACCCGGATCTTGCCGTAGAGAATGTACCAGCAGACGTCGTTCTTGGTGTGATAATGCGTCGGATTGGGCTTGGCGCCCGGCACCAGAATGCTCCGGCCCATGGTGGCGTTCGCATTCTCGACGACCGCGTCGCTGATGCCGAAGCCGATGCGCAGCGGCGGCTCGTAGGTCGTATCGGTGCCGATCTGCTTTTGGCGGATGACCGAGACGACCTGCTTGTCGAACGGAACCATGCTCAAACCTCCATTGTGCTCGGATTATTTCAGCGGCTCGATGCGCGCCACCCAGGGGATCGCGGCGAGCCCGGCGAGATTCTCCGGGCTCACCATGCGCAAGCGGATACGGTTCAGCGCGCCGTCGCGGCCGGCGAAGACGCCGTAGGAGGTGACGCGCTCGCTATGGAAACGCTCCGGCGTGAAATTGAGGACCACGATGACGTTGCTCGGGCCGCGGGCGCGTTTGAGCGCCGGGTCGAGCCGGTGACCGGCGGTCGCCATGCCGAGCAGATGAGGTCCGCCCAGCACGAGCGCGATCAGCACGATGCCGAAGCCGAATTTCAGCCATTCGCGATCGAAGCGCGGCAGCCGGCGCCGGGTCGCGGCCCGCATGGTGGGGTTCGGGCTCACACGCCCTCCTTCTCGGCATCGGTGATCATGCCCCAGCGCTGCACGGTGCGCCGCTCGATCGGATACAGGATCCAGCGGTCCATCGCGATCGCGATCACGCCGATGATCAGGCAGCCCGCGATGATGATGTCGGAGCGGTGATAGTCGCCGGCCGCGAAGATCATCTGCCCGAGCCCGCTCGGCGCGCCGACGAGCTCGGCGGCGATCAGCGCGCGCCAGCCGAAGCCGAGACCGGAGCGGATGCCCGTCAGGATATAGGGCAACGCGCCCGGCAAGGTGACGCTGCGCAGCGTCTCGAAGCGGCCGGCCCCGAGCGCACGCACGCCCTGCTCGAGCACCTCGGGGACGAGCTGCACGCCCAGCACGGTGTTCTGGAACACGATGAAGAACACCGTATTCCAGATCACGAAGACCGCCAGCGCGGTGCCGATGCCGAGCCAGCCGATCATCAGCGGCAGCCACACGATCCCCGAGATCGCGTTGAAGAAGATCACCAGCGGACTGAGGAACGCCGAGATCCCGCGATAGAGTCCCGTAGCGAAGCCGGCGATCACCCCGGTGGCGATGCCGAGCGAGGCGCCGAGCAGCAGCCGCCACAGGCTGGCCAGTACGTTGTTGCCGAGCCGCCCGTCGCTGGCGATGTCGCCGACGACCTGCACCACCGCGAGGATCGACGGCAAGGTCGCGGCCGGCGGCCGCGCGATCTGCCAATAGGCCGCCCATGCGGCCAGCACGAGCGCGAAGGGCGCCGCCGGCAGCAGCAGCCAGGCGACGCGGTCGAGCCGCAGACGGGCTGGCGAGGCGGAGGGTGCGATGGCGCTCATTTGCGCAACACGCCCCACCGCGCGATCGTGAGATTCTCGATCGGCTGGACGATCAGGCGGTCGACGATGATGTAGAGGCAGCCGATGACGATCATCCCGACGATGATGCGATCGATCTGGTTGAAGGTGCGCGCGCTGAAGATGAGATCGCCGAGGCCGCCGCTTTGGACCAGCATCTCGGCCGCGATCAGGGCGCGCCAGCCGTAGCCCATGCCGAGCCGCAACCCCACCACGATGCTCGGCAGCGCGCCCGGCAGATAGACGTCGGTCGCCAGCCGCAGGCGGCCCGCCCCCAGCGAGCGCAGC
>DATBBS010000046.1:0-10603 GCA_036270895.1 Xanthobacteraceae bacterium | reverse complement strand
GCCGCCTGCTGCCCGGCGTCGTCGAGCCGGCGGACGTGATCGAGCGGCTGCGCGGCGAGACCGCGGGCCTCGACACGGTCTCGCAACTGCGGCTCCTCGATATGCTGACCTATCTGCCGGACGATGTTCTGACCAAGGTCGACCGCGCCTCCATGGCGGTCGGTCTCGAGGCGCGCGTGCCGCTGCTCGATCACCGGGTGGTGGAATTCGCCTGGCGGCTTCCCTCCGACTTTCTCATCGCCAACCGCGAAGGCAAGCGGCCGCTCCGCGCGGTGCTCGCGCGCTATGTGCCGAAAACGCTGGTCGACCGGCCCAAGACGGGTTTCGGGATTCCGGTCGGCGAGTGGATCAAGGGTCCGCTGCGGCCGTGGGCCGAAGATCTGCTGTCTCCCGGCGCCCTCGCGGACGGGCTGTTCGACGCCACGGCGGTGCGCCGGTGGTTCGCGGAATTCCTGTCGGGACGGCGCGAGGCGCAGCACGGTTTATGGGCCGTGCTGCAATTCCAGGCGTGGCGGCGCGTGTATGCCTGATTGCAGGGATCGTCTCCGTATTCTATTGCGGACGCGCGCCCGCCTCCGTAAGAACCGGCTCGCGCGCGGCGGGTGAGGGGTCTCCAGAGTGGGCCATGGTCGCAAGATTGCCGTCATCGGCCTGGGCTATGTGGGCCTGCCGGTGGCCGTCGCCTTTGCGCGGGCGGCGCCCGTCATCGGCTTCGACGTCGACCGCGCCCGCATCGACGAGTTGCGCGCCGGCCGTGATCGAACCCGCGAGGTCGACGCGGCCGAGCTTGCCCGGCCGAACCTTGCGTGCACGAGCGATCCGGCGGCGCTCGCAGGCGCCGATTTCTTCATCGTCACCGTCCCGACGCCGATCGACGCGGCCAACCGTCCCGACCTCTCGGCGATGCTGTCCGCGTCCAAGACCGTCGGTCATGCGCTCAAGCGCGGCGACATCGTGGTCTACGAGTCCACGGTCTATCCCGGCGCCGTCGAAGAAGACTGCATTCCGGTTCTAGAAAACGCATCGGGCCTGGCGTGTGGCGGCGATTTCACGGTGGGCTATTCGCCCGAGCGCATCAACCCCGGCGACAAGGCGCATCGCTTTGAGACCATCACTAAGGTAGTGGCGGCGCTCGACGCAAAAACCCTCGACGTCGTGGCCGAGGTCTACGGCTCGGCGGTGACCGCCGGCATTCATCGCGCGCCGTCGATCAAGGTCGCAGAGGCCGCCAAGGTGATCGAGAATACCCAGCGCGACCTCAACATCGCCTTCATGAACGAGCTGTCGGAGATCTGCCATGCGCTCGGCATAGATACCGCCGATGTGCTGGCGGCCGCCCGGACAAAATGGAACTTCCTGCCGTTCCATCCGGGGCTGGTCGGCGGCCACTGCATCGGGGTCGACCCTTATTACCTCACTCACCGCGCCGAGCGGGCCGGCTACGCGCCGCGCGTTATTCTCGCCGGCCGGCAAATCAACGACGGCGTCGGCCGTCGCGTCGCGCGCGAATGCGCCCGGCTGCTGATGCAGAGGGGAGGCGCCGCCCCGGTCGTGACGGTGCTCGGGCTCACCTTCAAGGAAGACGTGCCGGATATCCGAAATTCCAAGGTCGTGGACATCGTTCGCGAGCTCTCGTCGTTCGGGATTGCGGCGCAGGTGCACGATCCACTCGCGCTGGCGCAAGAAGCCGAACGCCAATACGGCATCACGCTTGCGACGATGGCGGCGCTGCGTCCGGCCGATGCGGTGGTGCTTGCGGTCGGTCACGACGATTATGTCCGCGGTGGATGGCCGCTGATGCGCAAACTGCTGAAGGCCGGCGGCGGCATCGTGCTCGACGTCAAATCCCTGCTCGATCGCGACGCCAAACCCGAAGGGGTCGAGCTGTGGCGTTTGTGAGCGGGCGGGCGGTGTTTCAGAGGACGGGACAGACCGATGCCGGATAAGCCGATCCTGGTCACGGGCGCCGCAGGATTCATCGGGTTCCATGTCGCGCGCCGCCTCGTTGCGGATGGCCGCCACGTTGTCGGCCTCGACAATCTCAACGCCTATTACGATCCGGCGCTCAAGCGCGCGCGCCTCGACGAGCTCGCAAAGGCTCCGTCGTTCCGTTTCGTCAGGCTCGACCTCGCCGACCGCCCCGGAATGGCGGGGTTGTTCGCCGAGCACCGTTTTTCCCATGTGGTGCATCTCGCGGCGCAGGCCGGCGTGCGCCATTCGCTGGTCGATCCGCACGCCTATGCGGATGCCAACCTGACCGGCTTCCTCAATGTTCTGGAAGGCTGCCGGCAATCGACGTCCCGCCATCTCGTCTACGCGTCGTCGTCGTCGGTCTACGGGGCCAATACCCATATGCCGTTTTCGACCGCGCAGAATGTCGATCATCCGCTCAGCCTTTACGGGGCGACCAAGAAGGCCAATGAGCTGATGGCGCACGCCTATGCGCATCTCTTCAGCGTGCCGACGACGGGCTTGCGCTTCTTCACGGTCTACGGGCCATGGGGGCGTCCCGACATGGCGATGTGGCTGTTCACCGAAGCGATCCTCGCCGGACGGCCGATCAAGCTGTTCAATCATGGCAACATGCGGCGCGATTTCACTTATGTGGACGATGTGGCCGAGTCGGTCGTGCGGTTGGTCGACCGGCCGCCGGGCGGGAACGCGAGCTGGTCGAGCGACCGACCAGACCCGGCGTCGAGCGCCGCTCCCTGGCGCGTCTACAATATCGGCAACCACACGCCGGTCGAGGTCACCGAGGTCGTGCGCCTCATCGAGGAAGCCGTGGGCAAGCCCGCGATACGCGAGCTGGTGCCGATGCAGCCGGGCGACGTGCCGGAAACTTTCGCCGACGTCGATGACCTGCGCAACGCCGTCGCATTCGCGCCCGATACGCCGGTAAGGGACGGGGTTCGGCGGTTCGTCGACTGGTACCGCGCCTATCACCGGTGCTAGGGCCGTAAGGCGGGGAAGCGGATCGAAGGAAGCGGCATGGGGTTTCGTTTGGGCGTCAAACCGCCGGCCGACGGCGGCGTCGCGCTGGCCCGCACGCTGTTGCTCGGCGTCGTCGTCACCATGCTGGTGTCCACGTCGCTCGCCATCGGTTTCGAGCTCGCCGCCTACATCGTTTTCGTGGCATTGCCGGAGCCGCGCCTGCGGCTATGCCGGACGCTGCGATATCCCGTCGTGGCCGGCATCATCCCGCTCGCCGTCGTGATCGTGGCGGCAACCTTTTACGGTGCGGCCTCATGGGCCGATGCGATCGGCGCGCTCGCCGGATGGCGGCGCCTGCTGCTCCTGCCGTTGGCTGCCGCGGTGTTCGACGACGAGCCCTCGAAACGGCTGGTGCTCAAGGTCATCGTCGTGACCTGCCTGGTGGGCGCGTTGGCGTCGCTGGTCATCGTATGGGGTCGAGGTCTGAGCCTGCCGGCATGGCTCGGACAAGGAGTGGTCTTCCGCAATTATGCGGTTCAGGGCACGACTTTCTCGGTGGCGGCCATCATTTGCATCGCGGCGTTGCTCCGACCGGAAGTCTTCGCGGGCGATCGCTGGCTCGGCCGCAATCGGGTCGCGATCGCGGCCGTGCTGGCAGTGCTGCTGTTCGACATCGTGTTCGTCCTGGTCGGCCGCAGCGGCTATGTCACCATCATCGTCATGACAGTCGTCATCGTCGCCTTGCTGGCCAGGGGAGTCGTGCCCAAGAAGGCGCTGGCCGCATTCGGCGTCTTGATCTGCGTGGGCGCGATCCTGGCATCGAGCGAGCATGTCCGCACCCGCGTCGACCAGGCATTTCGCGAGATCGCGAGCGCCGACGAGGTGTCAGAGGGGACCTCGCTCGGGCAGCGCGTCGTCATGTGGCGCAATACGGTGCGCATGATCCGTGACCATCCGGTCTTGGGGGTCGGCACCGGCGGCTTCCGGGACGGATACCGGCCTTATGCCCAAAACGCTCCAGGATGGCAGGGATTCGAGAGCGGCGATCCGCACAATCAGTTTCTCAAGATCCAGGCCGAGCAGGGGATCCTCGGGCTTGCGGCGCTGCTATTTTTTATATTCCGTGCCCTCACGTGCCCCGCCCCGACGCCCTATCGACAGCTCGCGGTGGCGGTCCTGATCGGCTGGTGCGCCACGAGTCTCGCCAACTCGCATTTCTCGACCTTCGTCGAGGGCAGGCTGCTGTTCTTCTGGCTCGGCGCCATGCTGGCGGACCGGTCAACGTTGAATGGTGCTGAAAGCCTGGGTCGGGTATGATCCCACGAATCGCATTGGATCGATGAAAGCGGCGCCCGCAATGGCGGCGCGTTGATTCTGTCAAAAGCGCATCACCTGCGAGATGATCATGCGTATCGTACCCGTGATCGGCGTCATGGTGTTGGGTCTTCTGGTCGCGTCCTGTTCGTCGGTGAGTTCTTTCGTGGCCGATACTCTGCCGCCATGGGCCGGCGGATTGCCGGAGGGGACACCGCCCCGCCCGGGCACGCCGGCATACGATGCCTATTTGAAGTCCATCAGCGGCAACGAGCCGACGCGAGCCGATCCCGGAGCCAAGCCCCCCGACAACCCGCCAGCGCGCAAAGGCAATGAGCCAATCGACGAGCCCGTTCATTGAGCTTTCGGTCATTCATTTCCATCATGAGGCGATCGTCATGATCCGTCGTTCCTCTCATCACGTCGGCTTCGAATCCTGATGCCCTCGTCCCGCATCGTCCCGCTGGTTCTCGCCGGCGGCACCGGCACGCGATTGTGGCCGGTGTCGCGCGATGCCATGCCGAAACAGTTCCTGCCGCTGGTGGGCGAGAAATCCACCTACCAGCAGGCGCTCATGCGGGTATCGTCACCGGATCTGTTCGCGCCTCCGATCGTGATGACCAGCGACGCTTTCCGGGTCTTCGCCCGTCACCAGGCCGAGGAGCTCGGCATCGATGCGACCGTGGTGCTCGAGCCGATCCGGCGAGATTCGGGGCCGGCGATCGCGGCGGGCGCCGCCTTTGCGCGCCGGCGCGATCCCGACGCCATCGTGCTCGCGATCGCGGCCGATCACGTCATCCTCGATGCCGACCTGTTTGCCGAGGCTTGCCGGGCCGGGCGCGAGGCCGCCGCCAAAGGGCACATCGTCACCTTCGGAATCCGTCCGACCGCGCCGAAGACGAGCTATGGCTATGTCCGGCGCGGCGAAGCGCTCGGATTCGAGGGCGTGAGCCGGGTCGCGGCCTTCGTGGAGAAGCCGAACGCCGCGACCGCCGCAGCGTATGTGGCGCAGGACTATCTGTGGAATTCCGGCAATTTCCTTTTTCGCGCCGATGCGCTGCTCGCCGAGCTCGAGCGCTTCGAGCCCGCGATGGCGGAGGCTGTCGAGAAGTCTGTCGCCGGCGCGGTCAGCGACCTCGGCTTTGTCCGTCTAGACGAGCAGGCCTTTGCGCGCGCCCCGCAGAAATCGATCGATTACGCGGTGATGGAGAAGACTGCGCGAGCGGCCGTCGTCGAGGGCCGTTTTCGCTGGTCGGACATCGGGAGTTGGGACGCGATCCTCGAGGTCGCGCCGCGCGACCAAGGCGGCAATTCCGCAAGCGGTCCGGTGGTATCGGTCGACGCCAAGGGCTGCATCATCCACGCCGAGGGGCGCCTGACGGTGGTGCTGGGCGTCGAGGATCTGATCGTGGTGACCACGCCCGACGCCGTGCTGGTGCTGCCGCGGGCGCGCGCGCAGGACGTGAAGCCGCTGGTCGCCGAGCTCAATCGGCGGGGCAGGGCGGAGGCGAGGGAGCATCGCCGCGTTCATCGCCCCTGGGGCTACTACGAGTCGGTGGACGCGGGCGACCGTTTCCAGGTCAAGCGCATCGTGGTTGCGCCCGCCGGCAAGCTGTCGTTGCAGAAGCATCATCATCGCGCCGAGCACTGGGTCGTGGTGCGCGGCACGGCCGAGGTCACGGTCGGCGAAAGGGTTCAGACCGTGCACGAGAACGAGTCGATCTACATCCCGATCGGCTCGGTCCACCGGCTCGCCAATCCGGGCCGGATCGCGCTCGAATTGATCGAGGTGCAGACCGGCAGCTATCTCGGCGAGGACGACATCATCCGCCTCGACGACGTCTACCGTCGCAGCTGAGACCGGTTCGACGGCGGCAGGCTGATTCTGGGCGGCCACGAGCGATGTAACTCCCTGACTTAAAACGTGTTTGACGGAATTGCGGTTTGCGGTCGCCAGCCGTTTCGGGCCGTGCTAGGGAAAGGCGTGGTGGCTCACGAGTCGGGGGTTGCGTGTCCAGGGTGAAAGCCGTGAAAGCCGAGGCAGCGCCGTTGCGCGTCGGCGTCGTCGGGGTGGGCGTCATGGGCTACAACCACGCCCGCGTGCTCGCCGAAATGCCGGGCGTCAACCTCGTCGGCGTCGCCGATCCGGACGATAAGCAGGCTGATTTCGTCGAGCGCTCGCTCGGCTGCGCCGCGGTGGCGGACGTCGCCGACCTCGTCGCCCTTGGGGTCGACGCCCTCTCGATCGCCGCGCCGACGCATCTTCATCGCAGTATCGCGCTCTCGGCGATCGGCCACGGCATCCATGTGCTGGTCGAGAAGCCGATCGCCTCCACGGTCGAGGAAGGCCGCGAGATCATCGCGGCCGCTCGCCGGGCGGGCGTGACCTTGATGGTCGGCCATGTCGAGCGCTTCAATCCGGCCGTCCAGGCGATCAAGGAAGCGATCCGCGAGGAGGACATCCTCTCCATCGCCATCACCCGCGTCGGACCCTTTCCGCCGCGCATGTCGAATGTCGGCGTCGTCATCGATCTCGCGGTGCACGATATCGATCTGATCAGCTGGTTCACCGGGTCGGAGATCATCGAGGTCCAGCCCCAGCTGCGCAGCGCCAAGGCCGAACGCGAGGACATCGCGCTGCTGCAGTTCCGCACCGCCTCGGGCGTGCTCGCCCATATCAACACCAACTGGCTCACTCCGTTCAAGGCGCGCACCGTTCATGTCGCGACCAAGCGCAAATACGTGATCGGCGATCTATTGACCCGCCAGGTCACGGAATGCTTCGGCTTCCAACCCGACGGCAGCTACTCCATGCGTCATCTGTCGGTCGGCCACTCCGAACCGTTGCGCGAGGAGCTTTCCGCCTTCGTGACCGCTGTGCGTACCGGCACCAAGCCGCCGGTGACCGGCGAAGAAGGTGCGGCGAGCCTGGAGATCGCGATCCGCTGTCTCAACGGCCGTCCCGCCGAGATCGCGGCGCCCCATAAGGGACCGCGCCGGGTGGCCGGCTGACGCCGTGTCCGGATATCCCATGGCCCAGCAGGCTCCCACCGAATCGAAGCCAATTCCGTTCATCGACGTGGCCAGCCAGCGCAACCGGCTCGGCTCGCTGATCGACGAGGCGATCGCCCGCGTCACCACGCATTGCCAGTTCATTCTCGGCCCCGAGGTGCGGATGCTCGAGGCCGCGCTGGCGCAATTCTGCGGCGCTCGTCATGCCGTCACCTGCGCGAGCGGCACCGACGCACTCGTCCTCGTCTTGATGGCGAGGGGAATAGGGCCCGGCGATGCGGTCTTCTGCCCGGCCTTCACCTTCTGCGCCACCGCCGAGGTCGCGGCGCTGCTCGGCGCCACGCCGGTATTCGCCGACGTCGACGAGGCCACCTTCAACATCGATCCGGCGAGCCTGGAACGCGCGATCGCCAAAGCGAAGCGTCTCGGACTCAAGCCGAAGGCGGTGATCCCGGTGGATCTATTCGGTCTGCCGGCCGACCACGACGCGCTCGCCGCGATCGCGGCGGCGGAAGACCTCTTCATCCTCGACGACGCGGCGCAATCCTTCGGCGCGTCCTACAAGGGCCGTCCCCTCGGGACCCTCGGACACGCCACCGCGACCAGCTTCTTTCCCGCCAAGCCGCTCGGCTGCTACGGCGACGGCGGCGCGATATTCACCGACGACGACGAACTCGCCGCGCTGCTCAAGAGCCTGCGCGTGCACGGCCACAATACCGACAAATACGACAACGTTCGCATCGGCATGACCGGCCGCCTCGATACGATCCAGGCCGCCGTGCTGATCGAGAAGCTGAAAATCTTTCGCGACGAGATCGCGGCGCGCAACAAGGCGGCCGAGCGCTACAACAACGCACTCGGCAATGTGGCGACCGTGCCGCGGATTCCCGACGGCTACACCTCGGTATGGGCCCAATACACCATCCGGCTCGAGCCCGGGCGGCGCGACGGACTGGCATCGGCCCTCAAACAAGAGGGCATCCCGACCGCGATCTACTACACCAAGCCGTTGCACCAGCAGGAAGCCTATGCGCGCTTCCCTTGCGCCGACGCCGGCCTCCCGGTGTCCGAGCGGCTCGCGCACGAGGTCATCAGCCTCCCCATGCACGCCTATCTCGACGAGCAGACGCAGGACCGCATCATCGACGCGGTGCACCGGGCGCTGACGCGATAAAATCCCGCGACGGGGAGTGAGTCGTCATGCCCGCGCCTGTCGCGGGCATCCACGTCTTAAGGCAGCGGCAAAAGACGTGGATGACCGGGACCATAGGCGAGAGAAGCGACGCCGTTTTTCGAACGGCTATGCCGGGGTAGGCGAGTGCGTGCGCATGATGGCTCGTACCAGTTCCGGATCGCAGGTCGGCATTTCATGATCGAACGCATCCTCACGGTCGGCGGCCTGACGCTGGTGTCGCGCCTCACCGGATTCGCGCGCGACATCATGCTGGCGGCCTTTCTGGGCGCCGGCCCGGTCGCGGACGCCTTCTTCGTCGCGTTTCGCCTGCCCAACCACTTCCGCGCCATCTTTGCCGAAGGGGCCTTCAATGCGGCCTTCGTGCCGGCCTATGCGCGCATCCGCGCGTCGGATGGCGCCGGTCCGGCGGTGCTGTTCGCGGACCGCATCTTCACTTTGCTGTTGGCGGTGGAGGCCGCGCTGCTCGCGCTCGCGCTTGCCTTCATGCCGGCGGTGATCGGGCTGCTCGCGCCCGGCTTCTCGCGCGATCCCGGGCGGTTTGCGCTCGCGGTCGAGCTCACGCGCATCACGTTTCCCTATCTGCTGCTGGTCTCGCTGGTGACGCTCTATGGCGGCATCCTCAATGCGCTTCATCGCTTCGCGACCGCGGCCGCGGCGCCGATCCTGCTCAATCTGTCGATGATGATGACGCTGGCGCTCGCCGCCTTTTTTCCGACCGCGGGCCACGCAGCGGCCTGGGGCATGCTTCTCGCCGGCTGCCTGGAGGCCATCCTGGTCGCGGCCGACGCGCGGCGCAACAAGGTGCTGCCGGGCTTCCGCGCCTTCGCGCTCGACGACGACGTCAAGCGCTTCTTCAAGGCGCTCGGGCCGGCGACGCTCGGCTCGGGCGGAACCCAGATCGCCCTTTTCGCCGACACCATCATCGCGAGCTTCCTCGCCGCCGGCGCGCTGTCGGCGCTCTACTACGCGGATCGCCTCAACCAGCTTCCGATCGGCGTTATCGGGATCGCGGTCGGCACCGTGCTGCTGCCCGAGATGGCGAGCCGCCTCGCGGCGGGCGACGAGGCGGGTGCCCGTCATTCGCAGAACCGCGCGATCGAGTTCACGCTGCTGCTCTCGGTGCCCTGCGTGGCGGCTTTCCTGATCGTGCCCGACCTCATCATGCGAGCGCTCTTCGCACGCGGCGCCTTCACGTCGGCGGACGCGGCGGCGGCGGGCGCGACGCTCGCCGCCTACACGATCGGGCTCGTGCCCTTCGTCCTGCTCCGCAGCGTGACGGCAACATTCCTGGCGCGCGGCGACACCGCGACGCCCGTCAAGGCGCTGCTCGTCTCGGTCGTCGTCAACGTCGCGCTCAAGATCCTGCTCATGAAGGACTACGCGCAAGTCGGGCTCGCCTTGGCGACCTCGGTCGGCGTCTGGATCAATTTCGCCTTGGTCGTCTGGTACGCCCACCGCGCGCGCCTGATCGCGGTCGACGCGCGCCTCAAGCGCTCGGTCGCGCGGCTCGCGCTCGCCGGGCTTGTGCTGGCGGCCGCCCTCTTTCTCGGCGCGCGCGTCATTGCGCCGCTGCTCGCCGGCCTGCACGCGTTCCGCGCGGAGCTCACCCTGGCGGCGCTGGCGCTTCTCGGCGGCCTTGTCTATGGCGGCGCGCTCGCGCTGCTGTTCGGGCCCGAGTGGCTCGCGGCCTTCCGCCGCCGGCGCAAGCCGCCGCCTCTGCCCGATGAGCAGGGGCCCCTTCTACCCTGAACGCCTGATCACGCCGCCTTGCGCTGGCGTTCCTGCGGCTCGAGGGACACCACCCGGCGTTGCCGCTCGCGCAGCACCTCGATCTCGACCTTGTGGCCGATCTTCTCGCCCGTGAGGATGCGGATGAGGTCGTCCGCGCCGGTGACCGCCTGGCCGTCGAGGGAGAGCACGATGTCGCCCGCCACCAGCCCGGCGTGGCCGGCCGGACTTGCGGGCTCCACGCCGGCAACCACCACCGCGCTTTCCTGGACGACGCCCGCATCGTGACGCAGCCGTCGCGGCAGCGCGGTCTGCGCCGCCGAAATCCCGATATAGGCGCGCCGCACCCGCCCATGGCGGACCAACTCGCCGAGCACGAATTTCGCGGTATTGGCCGCGATCGCAAAGCAGATGCCCTGCGCT
>DATBBS010000045.1:0-8594 GCA_036270895.1 Xanthobacteraceae bacterium | reverse complement strand
CGGCGTCAACCGGCTGCGCTCGCCCGAGCGCGCCATGATCGTCATCACCCATTACCAGCGGCTCCTCGATCACATCGTGCCCGACATCGTGCACGTGCTGTCGAAGGGCCGCATCGTGCGCACCGGCGGCAAGGAGCTCGCCCTCGAGCTCGAGGCCAAGGGCTATGCCGGATACCAGGACGAGGCGGCGTAAGGGCCATGAACGTCGAAACGCCCCGCATCAGGACCGCGGCCGAGACCGGCCTTGCCGACGTGTTCGCGTCGGCCAAGGCGCGCCTGCCCGGCGGCCGCGACGTCGCCGCCCGGCGCGAGGCGGCGTTCCGCCGCTTCGAGGCGGCCGGCCTGCCGCACCGGCGCGTCGAGGCGTGGAAATACACCGACCTACGCACGTTGATGCGGGACGCCAAGCCGCTCGCCGGTCCGCCGCCTGCCAACAAGCAGGCGCTCGCCGACGTCCTGCCCGGGATCGACGCCCACCGCATCGCGATCGTCAACGGCGCCTATGCGCCGGCCTTGAGCGACGCCAAGATCAACGATCCCGGCATCGCGCTGGTCGAGCTGTTCGCCTGGCTCGGCGATCAATTGAGCGCCCGGCAGGACCAAATCGCCGACGAGCAGGACATCGCGCTGTCGCTCAACGCCGCTTTCATGACCGGCGGCGTCGTGCTGCGCGTGCGGAAGGGCGCCCGCGTCGAGAAGCCGATCCACCTGGCCCATGTGTTTTCGGGCGACGCGCCGGCCGCGATGTTTCCGCGCACGCTCCTCTTCGTCGAGCCGGGCGCGCAGGTGACGCTGATCGAGACCTTCGACGGCCCGGCCGGGCTCGACTATCAGGTGAATACGGCGCTGGAGCTGTCGATCGGCGACGACGCGCAGGTCGAACGGATCAAGATCGGCCGCGAGGGTGCGGCGGCGCTGCACATCGCGACCGTGACGGCCATGGTCGGCGCGAAGGCGCATTATCGCGACTTTGCGTTCACGACCGGCAGCGCGGTCACCCGCAATCAGCTCTTCGTGCAGTGTGCGGGCGAAAGCTCGCAGGTGCGGATCGCCGGCGCCAACCTCATCAAGGACCGCCAGCACGTCGACACGACGCTGGTGATCGATCATGCGGCGCAGGGGTGCGAAAGCCGCGAGGTGTTCAAGTCGGTGCTCGACGGCGAGAGCCGCGGCGTCTTCCAGGGGAAGATCGTGGTGCGGCCGGGCGCACAGAAGACCGACGGCAAGATGATGACGCAGGCGCTCCTGCTTTCGGACAGGGCCGAGGCCGACAACAAGCCCGAGCTGGAAATCTTTGCCGACGACGTGCAATGCGGTCACGGGGCGACCGCCGGCCGGCTCGACGACAATCTCCTGTTCTATTTGATGGCGCGTGGCATTCCGGCGAAGGAGGCCGAGGCCCTGCTGATCCAGGCTTTCGTGGGCGAAGCAGTCGACGGCATCGCGCATGCCGGACTGCGCGAGCTCTTGATGGGCCGCGTCGAGGCCTGGCTTGAGACGCGAGGATGACGTGATGCACCCGGCTCTGGCCAATGGCAGCTATGACGTGACGCGGGTGCGGGAGGATTTTCCCGCGCTCGCCCTCGAAGTCTACGGCAAGCCGCTGGTCTATCTCGACAACGCCGCGTCGGCGCAGAAGCCCAGGGCGGTGCTCGACCGCGTCCAGCAGGCCTATACGTCCGAATATGCCAATGTGCATCGCGGCCTGCATTACCTCGCCAACGCGGCCACCGAGGCCTACGAGGGCGCGCGCGAGAAGGTGCGGGCCTTTCTCAATGCGGAGCGCACGGAAGAGATCATCTTCACCCGCAACGCCACCGAAGCCATCAACCTGGTCGCCTACACGTTCGGGCGCGAGCGCATCAAGGCGGGCGACGAGATCGTGCTCTCGATCATGGAGCACCATTCCAATATCGTGCCTTGGCATTTTCTGCGCGAGCGGCAGGGCGCGGTGATCAAATGGGCGCCGGTCGACGACGAGGGCAATTTCCTCATCGACGAGTTCGAGAAGCTCCTGAGCGATCGCACCAAGATGGTGGCGATCACGCATATGTCGAACATGCTCGGCACCGTCGTGCCGGTCAAGGAAGTGGTGCGGCTCGCGCATGCCCGCGGCATTCCGGTGCTGATCGACGGCGCGCAGGCGGCGGTCCATCTCGACGTCGACGTTCGCGACCTCGACTGCGATTTCTACGTGGTCACCGGACACAAGCTGTATGGGCCGACCGGCATCGGCGTGCTCTACGGCAAGCACGGGCATCTGGCCGCCATGCCGCCGTTCAACGGCGGCGGCGAAATGATCCGCGAGGTGGCGCGGGATCGCGTCACCTACGGCGAGCCGCCGCACCGGTTCGAGGCCGGCACGCCCCCGATCGTCCAGGCGATCGGGCTCGGCGCCGCCATCGACTATGTCGAGTCGATCGGCAAGGCGCGCATCCGCCACCACGAGAGCAGCCTTGTGAACTATGCGCATGAACGGCTGGGCGAGATCAACTCGCTCCGCATCTTCGGCCATGCGCGCCAAAAGGGCGCCATCGTGTCCTTCGAATTGAAAGGCGCGCATCCGCACGACGTCGCGACCATCATCGACCGGGCCGGCGTCGCGGTGCGCGCCGGCACCCATTGCGTGATGCCGTTGCTGGAACGCTTCGGCGTCACCGCGACCTGCCGGGCTTCGTTTGCGCTCTACAACACGCGCGAGGAGGTCGATATCCTGGCGCAGGCGCTCCGTAAGGCGCAGGAATTCCTGTCATGATCGAAGAAACCCCCAATCAAGCCGTGAGCGGCGTTCCGGCCGATGCGCCGGCCCCGGCGGACGCCGGCTCGGCGTTGCCGCAGGACGAGGTCGCCCGCCTGAGCGACCAGATCGTGAGCGCGCTCAAGACGGTCTACGACCCGGAGATTCCGGCCGACATCTACGAGCTCGGCCTGATCTACAAGATCGACATCGCCGATGATCGCGCGGTGACGGTCGACATGACCTTGACGACGCCAAACTGCCCGTCGGCGCAGGAACTGCCGATCATGGCCGAGAACGCGGTGGCGAGCGTGCCCGGCGTCGGGCCGGTCACGGTGAACGTGGTGTGGGACCCGCCCTGGGAGCCGAGCCGGATGTCGGACGAGGCGCGGGTCGTGCTCAACATGTGGTGAGGCCGGGCCGGTCTTCCCCGGTGGCAATTCGTTGTTATGTTTGTGGGATAAGTGTTTCGTCCACCGGCGCTTGAGTCCGGCGAGAGGAGAGAACGGAAGATGGCAAGTCCTCGTCCGCGACCCCAGGTGATGCGGATCACCGATGCGGCGGCGACCCGCATCCTGGATATCCTCGGCAAGGCCGAGCGGCCGATCGCCGGCGTGCGCGTCGGCGTCAAGAATGGCGGCTGCGCCGGCATGTCCTATGTCATGGAATATGCCGAGAGCGTGCAGCCCCATGACGAGGTCGTGGAAGACAAGGGGGTCAAGCTCCTGATCGACCCCAAGGCGGTGCTTTTCCTCCTCGGCACCGAGATGGACTTCAAGATCGACAAGCTGTCGGCCGGCTTCGTCTTCAACAATCCGAACCAGACGTCGGCCTGCGGCTGCGGCGAATCGGTCGCGCTCACGCCGGCCTCGCAAGAGGGAAGCCCGACCGAAGCGCACTAGCGCCCCGATTTCAGCCTGACGGAGATGGGCTAGGCGACCTGGGTTTCGGCGCCGGGGGAGACTTCGGGATCGCTTTCGCAGATCACGCGATTGCGGCCGTTGCGCTTAGCGGCGTAGAGGCAGCCGTCGGCGCGCTCGATCAGCGAATGAGTCGTGTCGCCGTTGCGGACGGTGGCGACGCCGATCGAGATCGTGACGCGGCCGAGATGCTCGCCGCTCGAACGTTTCATCAATTCCTTGCTCATGATGGCGCGGCGGATCTGGTCGCCGACCGTGATCGCCTCGCGCAACGTGGTGCGCGGCAGCACCACCGCGAATTCCTCGCCGCCGTAGCGGGCCGCGATGTCCTGGCCCTTGACGTTCTGCTTGACCGTCAAGGCGACGAGCCGAAGCACCTGGTCGCCCGTGAGGTGGCCGTAGGTGTCGTTGAAGGTCTTGAAATGGTCGATGTCGGTCAGCATCAACGACACCGGCTCGTTGGAAGCGGCGGAATCGGCGAGGGCAGCCGCGAGCGCCTCGTCGAAATACTTGCGGTTGGCGAGCGTGGTCAGCGGATCGGTCAGGCTTTCGTTGCGCACGGTCTCCAGGTTCTGCTGGAGCTGCGTGATTTCCTGTTTCGAGGACTTGAGCCGCGCCTCGAGCGCCTTGTTGTCGCGCCGGATGTCGGCGGCGGTCTGCACGAGGCTTTCGAGGATGCCGCGCACGGCGTCGCGATCGGTTGCCCGGCCCAGCTTGGTGGTCACGTCGGCGAGGCTCGCGTCGTGCTTGTTGGCCGAGCCCACCGCCGAATCGATGAGCGCCATGACCTGGTCGATCTCTTCGATGATCTTGCTGTTGACGGCGTCGACCTCGTCGGCGACGTGCGTCGGAGAAATAAAATTCGAATAGATATATTCGATGTCGGCGTCGGTCAGCGTGCCGCGGTTCGACAGCGCCTCGTTGACCTTCTGGTTCAGGGACGGGTTATAGCCGGTCGCGTAATTGTACCAGACCTCGTAGATGCGCGGGGCGGCCGGCTGGCGCAGCGCCTTGATCTGTCCGAGAGCGATCTCAGCGAACGCGAGGGTGCGTTCGTGCTCGTCGGACTGAACGGTCATGGTCCATACTCCGCCCGTGGGCCGCAGGCCCCACGATTCACGCTCGCCACGATCCTGGGATCGGTGCAATCGCCTCAAGGGTAGGGCGTGCCAGTGAATTTGAGGTAAATACGATCATACACGCCCGCCCGGAAAATGCCTTGGCGACCAGCATGTTAGGTTCCATAAGGGCGGAAACGGGCGCGTCGGAGGGGGTTTTGACGCCGCTTGGGCGGGCTGCGCGCCGGGCCGGAATGCCGTGAGGTCGCGGCCGAGCGGCGGGCCCGAATCGAGACCCGCCCTGGAATCCTGCTGCGTTTGGCCGTCGCGAAGCCGCGCCCGTTGGGGCCCGGCTTTGGGCGGAAACGGCTTACGCCTTGAGGCGCGTGGGCCGGAACAGAAAGGCCGGAAGATGGGAGAGGTCACCTGCGTCCTCGCCCGCTTCGCGGCGAGGCTCGGGGCGCCGTTCCGGGCGCGGGTGTGGACGGGCGCTGTCGAGGGCCGCGACCGCGGCAGGCTGGTGCTCGACCGCCGGCTGACGCGCCGATGCCGGCTGAGCGGCCGGTGCCGGTTGGCGCGCTGATGCCGGATGGCGGTCGCGCTTGGGCTCGGACTGCGGCCGTTCGGAGCGGTCGGGACGTGGCCGTTCGGTGCGGGAGCGCCCGCCGCGTCCCTCGCGCCGGCCACCATGGCGTCCCGGCCTGCTTTCCTCGGCCTCGGCCGCCGCAGGGGGCTCGCCGGCCCAGGGGATCGGCTGCCCGATCAGCTTTTCGATCGCCCCGACCGATTTCTGGTCGGACGGCGAGACGATGGTCACCGCCGTGCCGCTGCGGCCCGCCCGGCCGGTGCGGCCGATGCGATGCACATAGTCGTCGGGGTGATGGGGCACGTCGAAATTGAACACGTGGCTTACCGCCGGAATGTCGAGCCCGCGCGCCGCCACGTCGGAAGCCACCAGCAGGCTGATCTCGCCGCGGCGGAACTGATCGAGCGCCGCGGTGCGGGCCGATTGATCCATGTCGCCGTGCAGCGCGACGGCGGAGAATCCGTGCTTGACTAGCGAACGGTGCAGCAGCGCGACCTCGCGCTTGCGGTTGCAGAAGATGATCGCGTTGGTCAGCCCGTCGGCCGCCCTGATCAGTCGCCGCAGCGTCTCGCGCTTGTCCTCGGGCTCGCGTCCGGTCTTGACCAGGCTCTGGGCGGTGGTCGCGAGCGTGCTGGCGGGGCGGGAGACCTCGACCCGCACCGGATTGTGCAGGAATTGCTCGGTGATGCGCCGGATCTCCGGCGGCATGGTGGCGGTGAAGAACAAGGTCTGGCGGGTGAACGGCACCAGCTTGCAGATGCGCTCGATGTCCGGGATGAAGCCCATGTCCAGCATGCGGTCCGCTTCGTCGATGACGAGAAGCTCGACGCCGGTGAGCAGCAGACGTCCGCGCTCGGAATGATCGAGCAGGCGGCCGGGCGTCGCGATCAGCACGTCGACGCCGCGCGTCAGCTTGGAGTCCTGGTCACCAAACGAGACGCCGCCGATGATCAGGGCGACGTTGAGCTTCTGTTTGGCGCCGTATTTGTTGAAGCTTTCCTCGACCTGCGCGGCGAGCTCGCGCGTCGGCTCGAGGATCAGCGTGCGCGGCATGCGGGCGCGGGCGCGGCCCTGCTCCAGCATGGTCAGCATTGGCAGCACGAAGGCGGCGGTCTTGCCGGTGCCGGTTTGTGCGATGCCGAGGACGTCACGGCGCGCCAGCACGTGGGGGATAGCCTGGTCTTGGATCGGAGTGGGGGTCGTGTAACCGGTCGCCTCGACGGCGGCGAGAACCTTGTCGGACAAGCCGAGATGGGAAAAAGACATGTAGCCTCGAAATGTGACCGCCGGTAACTCCAGGCCGCGCCCGGATAAAGTGAACGACATCGGTTGTGCGCGGGGGGAATGGCGGCCGAAATTGATCGTGCCGTTCGCGCAGAACATAGGGCCGCGGCGCGGAAAGTCAATGCTTGCGGTGTGCATTAAGTTAATCGACAGTCACGCGTTTTTCGCATTTGCGGGCCGCCAAACGGGCGTTTTGCGCGAATCATCGCTCGCCCGCGCGGCTGTTGTCGGGCGCAAAGCAGGACGACCGTGACCGAGCAACCGCCTGACAACCCGGGGATCGTGGCGCCGCCGCCGCTGATCGCATTGGCGACGCTCGTGCTCGGGCTCGCGCTCGAATGGCTGTTTCCGCTTCATCTCCTGGCGGCCGTCACGGGCCGGCTCGCGCGGATTTGCGCCGGCACTGCGCTGGTCGTTGCGGGTATCGCCCTCGCGGTTGCGGCCGTGCGGCGTTTCCGGCGGGCCGGAACCAATGTGGAGCCGTGGAAGCCGGCGCTCGTGCTGGCGACCGACGGCCCCTATGGGTGGGTCAGGAATCCGATGTATGTCGGCGTCATGCTGACGCTCGCGGGCTTCGGCCTGGGGCTCGCCGCCGACTGGGTGGTGGCCCTGCTGGCGCCGATGGCGCTCGTGCTCCATGTCGGCGTGGTCAAGCGCGAGGAACGCTACCTGGCGGCGAAATTCGGGGCGCCTTACCGCGCCTATCTGGACCGCGTGCCGCGCTACGGCATTCGTGTCGGGCGCCGGTGATCCGAAACGTTCAAGTCTTTCCGGCTTACGTCCCTTTCGGGTGTCGCCCGCATGAGGCCTATTGGGCCGCTAGATAACAAAAAAACGGAGCGGAGCGATGCGCACGCAAGTCGGGATCGTGGGCGCGGGTCCCGCCGGGCTCATGCTGGCGCTGCTGCTGCGGCGCGCGGGTATCGATTCCGTCGTCCTCGAAAGCCGCAGCCGCGACTATATCGAGCATCGGATCCGCGCCGGGCTGCTGGAGCAATGGGTCGCCGACCTCCTGGTCGCGCTCGGCATGGGCGAGCGCATGCGGCGCGAAGGGATGGTTCACGACGGGATCTATCTCAATTTCGAAGGCGGCCTTCACCACCTCGATTTCCGCAAGCTGATCGGCAAGGGCGTGACGATTTACGGCCAGCAGGAGGTCGTCAAGGATCTGATTACGGGCCTGCTCGCCGAGGGGGTGCAAATCCTTTTCGAAACAGACGACCTCAGCATTCACGACTTCGAGCAGGGCGCGCCGCAAATCCGCTTCCGCCACGGCGGCGACACGCACGTGCTCGACTGCGACTTCATCGGCGGTTGCGACGGCTTTCACGGGATCTGCCGTCCGAGCTTTCCCGCCGGCCTCCTGCAGACCTTCGAACGCGACTATCCGTTCGGCTGGCTCGGCATCTTGTCGGAATCCCCGCCGCCCGAGGACGAGCTGATCTACACCTACCACGATCGCGGCTTTGCGCTTTTCACCATGCGCTCGCCGACGCTCGCGCGCCTCTATCTTCAATGCGCGCCGGACGAGGATATCGCCAACTGGCCGGATGCGCGCATCTGGGAGGAGCTGCACATCCGGATGGGCGGCGTGCGCGGGCTCGCCGAGGGCCCCATGCTGCAGAAGGGGATCACCCCGATGCGCAGTTTCGTGGTCGAGCCGATGCAGGTGGGGCGCCTGTTCCTGGCCGGGGACTCCGCCCATATCGTGCCGCCGACCGGCGCCAAGGGCATGAACCTCGCCATCGCCGACGTGATGGTGCTCTCGCGCGCGCTCACCGCCTTCTACCGGTCGAACCGGGCCGATCTGCTCGAAAGCTACTCGAAAACCTGCCTGGCGCGCGTCTGGAAGGCCCAGCGCTTCTCCTGGTGGATGACCCAGATCTTCCACCGCTTCCCCGACGAGGTGCAGTTCGATCAGCGCCGCCAGCTGGCCGAGCTCGGCTATGTGGCGGCCTCAACCGCGGCGGCGACCGCGCTCGCGGAAAATTATGCTGGCCTTCCAATGG
>DATBBS010000044.1:0-6190 GCA_036270895.1 Xanthobacteraceae bacterium | reverse complement strand
CCGCCGATGCCGGCCGAGGCGGAAGCGCCGCCCGACTTGCTCACGCCCTTGACGGCGAGCGCCGCGGCCTCGGCGGCGCGCGCCATCGCCTCGAGCTGCGTGACGGAAGGGAGCTCGGGATCGAGCAGATCGAGATCGGGGATCTGTCGGGCGAGCCGCTCGGGCTCGGCGAGACCGGCGAACTTGTCCTCCGGGGCGACGCGCGCCATGGCGACCGCGCGCTCGGCCAGCTCGTCGAGATTGCCGGTGAGGTCGTTGGTCGATACGACGGCCTGGCGGCGGCCCACGAAGGCGCGCAGCCCCATATTGTCGCCTTCCGAGCGCTCAGAGGCTTCCACGGTGCCGTCGCGGACCTCCACCGACAGCGACATCCCGCGTTCGGCGACCGCATCGGCCGCGTCGGCGCCGGCGCGGCGCGCGGCGGCGACCAGGCGTTCCGCCAGGCTCGTCAGTGTGGATTGGTCCAACAGGGAATTCATCGGTTCACGAATCGTTTAGGCGGGGTGGGGGGCGCTGGCAAGACGAAGCTGCCAAGTGATGCACAGATGGGATGAGGCGCCGGCGGGAACAAGGTTTTGGCCCGTTTTTGCGGCTTCGCCGGGATTGGCAACCGCTCGTCAATCATGTGGCGGGAAGGCGGGCCGCAAACCGGCGGTTAACCAGGCATTTTAAGCCGATTCCCAGCGCGCGCCGCTAAGCTGCGTGCCAACGATCGGGCCATCAGAGCCCGACGGCAGGGACCTCGAATTCGGTGAGGCGTCGAATGAGTGCCGGCACGGCCATGCCTGCCGGGTCGAGCCGCGCCTTGCGGCTCGACCCGTCTGCGCTGCCCGTCAGCTTTGCGGCAAGCGATGCCCGGGCCGACGAGCGGTTGCGACACATCGAGCTCGGCCGCGAGCGCGTGGTCGTGCGGCGGGCGGTGCGCGGCATCTACATGCGGGTGTCGCTCAAGGTGGCCGAATTTCTCGGCGTGGCGGTCCGCGTCATCCCGCCCGACGAAGGCTCGCCGGGCGCCGTCGGCATCTTCCTGGAACATCGCGATCAGGGCCTCTCGGTACCGCTGTTCGTCGCCGCGGACGGGGACGCCGACGTGGTGGCGGAATGGCAGCGCTGGGCGCGCGTTCTCGGCCTGCCGCTGCTGATCGCGGATGGCGAAGGCTTTCGCGAGCCGTTCGAGCGCATCGGCGCGGTGCGCGTCGATAAGCCGACGCCGCGCCGACGCTCGCGCAGCATCCTATGGCGTCGCCGGCCCTCGATCCTGCGGCGGCGCAAGCCCGGGCGCGCGCTGAGCGAACCGCAGGTCCATCGCGGCGAGCGCGAGATCATCGCGCGCAATTGAGCGCGAGCGCGCCCTCAAGCCTGCACACGAAAAATCAGAATATGTGCCTGGCGGCCGCGTCGAGCACGAGGCCCGCGAACAGGATCAATCCGGCGTCGCGGTTCGACTTGAACACCGCGAGACACAGATCGGGATCGGCCGTGTCGAGGCGCGCGATCTGCCAGGCGAGGTGGGCCGCAAAGGCGAGAAGGCCACCCCAGAACACGAGGCCGGCTCCGGCCGCGGCGCCCGCGCCGCCGATCAGGAACACGGCGAGCCCGTAGAACAGCGCCAGCATCGGCTTGGTGCGGCGGCCGAAGAGGAGCGCGGTCGACTTGACGCCGACGAGCGCGTCGTCCTCGCGGTCCTGATGCGCGTAGATCGTGTCGTAGCCGATCACCCAGGCGATCGCACCGGCATACAGCAGGTAGGCCGGCGCATCGAGCCGCGCGAACCAGCCGGCCCACCCCATCAGCGCGCCCCACGAGAAGGCGAGCCCGAGCACGATCTGCGGCCAATAGGTGATCCGCTTCATGAACGGATAGACCGCGACGATCGCGAGCGACACGACGCCGGTGACGACGGCGAACCAGTTGAACTGGAGCAGCACCACCAGGCCGATCAACGCCTGCACGAGCAGGAAAGCCGCTGCTTGGCGGACGCTGACTTGTCCCGATGGGATCGGCCGCGAACGGGTGCGCTCGACGCGGCCGTCGAGGTCGCGGTCGACGATGTCGTTCCAGGTGCAGCCGGCCCCCCGCATCACGAAGGCGCCGACGAAGAACAGGGCGAGGTGCGACAGATAAGGCTTCGGCGCGTCCGCCGCGATCGCCGCAAGGCCGGCCGACCACCAGCATGGCAGCAGCAGCAGCCAGGCGCCGATCGGCCGATCGAAGCGTGCGAGCCGCAGATAGGGGCGTGCCCAGGGGGGCGCGAGGCCGTCGACCCAGTTCCCGGTCGAATCGGCGACCCGGCCCGGGGCTGCGCTCATCTGTTGAGCGCGTTCCCCGTCAGAGTGTCCATGCTGCCGGCCTTGGGCTTTTCCACCGCGGGAGCCGGAAGCCGCGAGGTGCCGAGCGCGTCGGACAGGCTGGGCGCGGCGGGCGCGCCGCCTGCCGGCCCGGCGGCGCAGATCTTCTTGCGGGCGTCCGCGGTGTGGACATGGACACCCTTGATCTGGTTCACGGCTTCCTTGGGAATGCCGCATCTGGCCATGTTGTCTTCGGTAAACTTGATCCACTTGGTCTCGGCGGCCGAATAGGCCGTGACCAGGCTGCACATTTCCTCGCGGGTGACCTTCTTCTCGCTGCCGGCCTTTGCGGCCAGCGCCCGCTTCTCCACCTCTTCGCGATGTTTGGTGAAATCCTGGATGCAGGCCTGCTGCGCGGCATTCGGGCCGCCCATCATCGGGCCGCCGCCCATCGCCGGCCCGGTCGGCGCCGGCAGCGCCATCGGTTGCGCGGGCTGCACCATCGGAGCGGGCTGTGCCGGCTGTGCCTCGCCCGGCCAGGGAGCTTGTCCCGGGGCGCGCTGCGGCGCATCCGTCGGCCACGGCCGCAGTTGCGCCAGCCCCGCCGCACAGGAACCCGCCAGCATGGCAAGCGCCAGCGCCATGACGCGTGCGGACTTCTTGGCCGTCATCTCCCGTCCCTCATTCCCAAAAGGACCACCATTTCGAATCAATAACAATCCTTCGAATCCGGCGATACCGCGGCAAACCCGGCTGGTGCAGGCGTGGACTGGCCGGTAAACCGGGCTTTTCGGAGCCCGAACCGATGGCCCGCTACGATTTTAGCAGCCCCCGCCTTCATGTCGACCAGCCGCTCCAGCCCGGCGCGGCGGTCGCGCTGGCGCCGCCGCAGGCCCATTATCTCACGCATGTGCTGCGGCTTGGGCCGGATGATCCGGTGCTCCTGTTCAATGGCCGCGACGGCGAATGGCGGGGCCGCCTCGCGGTGGCGGGAAAGCGCGCCCTGACGGTGCGGCTCGAGGCGCAAACCCGGCCGCAGACCGCGACCAGCGACCTGCATTACCTGTTCGCGCCGCTCAAGCGCGCCCGCCTCGACTACATGGTCCAGAAGGCGGTCGAGATGGGTGTCGGGCGGCTGGTTCCGGTCATGACGCGCCACACCCAGGCCGAACGGGTGAATGTCGACCGCATGCGCGCCAATGCGATCGAGGCGGCCGAGCAATGCGGCGTGCTGCGGCTGCCGGAGATCGAGGAGCCGGCGCCGCTCGTTCGCGCGCTCGCCGCCATCGAGCCCACGCGCCTGCTGGTGTTCTGCGACGAAGATGCGCCGGTCGCCGATCCCATCGCGGCGCTGGCGGCGGCGTCCGACGCCCCGTCACTCGCCGTCCTGGTCGGGCCGGAAGGCGGCTTTTCGGAGGACGAGCGCAGCACGTTGCTGGCCCGCCGGCCGAGCGTGCGGCTCGCACTCGGCCCGCGCATCTTGCGCGCCGACACCGCGGCCGTCGCGGCGCTTGCGCTGGTCCAGGCCGTGCTCGGCGATTGGCGCGCCTAGCATGATCGCTTCGGATTGAAGCCGCAGGGTTGTGGGCTACCGGCCACGGTGGAATTTTCCCCGGGCGGCACCCCCACTATGGCCGAACGGCCACGCCGGCCGACCGATATGACGCATGACGGCGCTCATCTCTTGACCCGCGACGGCGAGCGCGGCACGGTCCGACTCAAGGGTTGCGGACTGTCTCGGGCCTTTGGGGAGTGGGGACGATGTCGACGCGCAGTTGGGCATTGGTGCTGGCGCTGCTTGCGATGACGGGCGCTGCGAGCCCCGGCCGCACCGCCGGATTTTTCGAGAAGAATTTTTACCTGTCCGGGCCGCGCTATTCGGCCGACGTTCCGCTCTGCGAGGAGTACGGGCCGCTGGACCGGATCCGTTCGACCTTCCGCACCAAGGAAGGCCGCTTCTGGAATTCCGATCTGTCCATCGTCGAATTCGCCAATGTGCGCGAGATCGCGTTCCGGCCCTGGACGGCGGGCGCCATCCCACGCCGCTTTTGCCGGGCCGATGCCTTCATCTCCGACGGCGTCAAACGTCCGGTTTATTACTCGATCATCGAGGACGGCGGGCTGATCGGCGCCACCTATGGGGTCGAATGGTGCGTCGTCGGCCTCGACCGCAACTGGTCCTACAATCCGGCCTGCAGAATGGCCAAGCCGTAGGTATGGCCTTCGGGTTGTCCTCGGTTTATTTTCTTTTCGTTCTTGTAATGTTCTCAAAACTCGACTATGGGATGTGGGTCCTTACCGTAGCGTAAAGGGGGCCTATCATGGCACAGATCGGGACGCGGATCGCGGCATTCGCCGCGCTTTTCCTTGCATTGAGTGTTGGTTGCAGCAACGCCCAGGACCGGCGGCAGAATGAGCCGGGCCAGTTCGACTTCTATGTTCTCTCGCTCTCATGGTCGCCGTCCTTCTGCGACGCCGCCAGCGAACGCTCACCCGAGCGCGCGGCCCGCGACCAGCAATGCGGCGAACGGCCATTCTCCTTCGTGGTCCACGGGTTATGGCCGCAATACGAAAGCGGCTTTCCGGAATTCTGCCAGAACCCGGCACCCCGGCTCGACCGCAACATCGTCTCCTCCATGCTCGACATGATGCCGAGCCCGCGGCTGATCTTCCGCGAATGGGACCGCCACGGCGTGTGCTCCGGCCTGCCGGCGCGCGGCTATTTCGACACCGTCCGCAAGGCACGCGCGATGGTGAAGATTCCGCCGGCCTATCTCGACCTGGCCGAGCCCAAGACCGTGTCGCCGGCCGAGGTCGAGGAAGCCTTCGTGGCAGCCAATCCGGGCCTGACCCGCGAGGCCGTCGCGATCGGGTGCGACAGCAAGCGGCTCAACGAGGTGCGGATCTGCCTGTCGAAGGATCTCAAATTCCGCAATTGCGCCGAGGTCGACCGCCGCGCCTGCCGGCGAGATCAGGTGGTGATGCCGCGGGTGCGCGGCGGACAGGGCGCGCCGGGCGGCGGATAGAGCGCCTCGCCGCCATCGCTGGACCCCGCCCGGGTCCGGCGATTGCGGCCACATGCTGCGAGTAATACAGGGCCGTTTCCGTCTCGGCCGAGGCGGAAACGGCCTTCTGCTTTCCCCCCTGCCGGGGCGGGGGTAGGAAGGCGCGATGAATTACCGTCACGCCTTTCACGCGGGCAACTTCGCCGACGTGGTCAAGCATGCGGCGCTGGCGCGCATCCTGGTGCATCTGCGCGACAAGGAGCGCGGCTTCCGGGTGATCGACACCCATGCGGGCGCCGGCCTCTATGATCTCGCGTCGGACGAGGCGAGCCGCACCGGCGAATGGCGCGAGGGTATCGGCCGCTTGATGGGGGCGCAGCTTTCACCCGACGTCCAGGCGCTCGTCGCGCCGTATCTCGATGCCGTCGCGGTATCCAACGGCGGCGGCGATCTGCGCCGCTATCCGGGGTCGCCGCTGATCGCCTTGAGCCTGATGCGGCCGCAGGACCGGCTGGTGGCCTGCGAATTGGAGCCCGGCGCCGCGACGGCGCTGGCTTCGAATCTGCGCCACGACGCGCGCGCCCGCGCGGTCGCGATCGATGGCTGGACGGCGCTCAACGCCTATGTGCCGCCCAAGGAGCGCCGCGGCGTGGTCGTCGTCGATCCGCCCTACGAAGACAAGAACGAGTTCGAGCGCCTCGCCGATGCGGTTGCGGCGGCGCATCGCAAATGGGCGACCGGGGTGTTCCTGCTGTGGTACCCGATCAAGGAGCGTACCGGACCCGACCTTCTGGCGGCCGCGCTGCGCCGCAGCCGCATGGGCAAGATCCTGCGCGCCGAGCTCGAATTGCCGCCCGCCGGCGAGCCCTCCCGGCTCGGCGGCGCCGGCCTGATCGT
>DATBBS010000043.1:0-23038 GCA_036270895.1 Xanthobacteraceae bacterium | reverse complement strand
GCTTTTGCCTTCTTAGCCATAATGCGCTCCTTGCCAAAGTGTTGGCATCTTCGATGAAGTGCGCGAGCGATGTGCCCGTGCACACGTGTTGATGTACTACAACGCGATGAAAAAAAACATCTCTGCCTTAAGGAAGCATTGCTGTGCGCGCCGAAGACGATCGTTGCGCCGCGTGATGCTGCGAACTTCTTGTCAAGCGCCGCGAACTATTGCGCGCGTCGCGAAATTTCGCGCAGGATTTTTCATCGATGCGAGAAATGCCCATGGAATGCGGACTTCTCGCGCGCCTCGGCGCCGCGTCGCGACGCGGAAGAAAAAAGATTCGCGACGCGCGCGAGCGTCGCACGGGCGTCCGAATCGTGTCGCCGCGGGCCGGAAGGGGGCGTAAAAAATTTTTTTGTATAATTGTGCGGAATCCGCTTCCGGTCGTCCCCGACGCGGGTCGAATCGAGCGAATCGGCGGTGTCCCGATTCGCTACAGCGACGTCTCGCACCTCGATCGAGACGATAGAGTCGCTCAAAAATGCGCGTTGCGGGGTCGGCGACGCCGCTGAGCGGCGTCGATCCGCATCTCGATCGCGCCGTGGACACCGCGACGCCGTCGTTGCGGGCCTCGATACGCCCTCGACGCACGCTCATATCGGCGTTCGGCGAGCGCTCGCGGGCGAAATTCAGCTCCGCGTTACGTCGATCGCGCTCTTTTGGATATGTCGAGCCCGTTTCGGCGCCTCTCGCGCCGCGGCGAAGCGGTCGCTCGGCCTTCACAAGGCGTGCGCGCGTCCTCGACGACCCGCGAACCGCCGCACATGCGTGCGATGCGGCGGATGCGTGCGAAGCGGATGAAATATCAATCGATTCCGAGCTTGGCCTTCAGCAGATCGCTCACCGCCTGCGGGTTCGCCTTGCCGCCGGACGACTTCATCACCTGTCCGACGAACCAACCGACCATCGCGGGCTTCGCCTTGGCCTGCGCCACCTTGTCGGGATTGGCGGCGATGATGTCGGCGACCAGCTTCTCGATCGCCCCGACGTCGGTCACCTGCTTGAGGCCGCGCGCCGCGACGATCTCGGCTGGATCGCCGCCTTCGGTCCACACGATCTCGAACAGATCCTTGGCGATCTTGCCCGAGATCGTCCCGTTTTGGATCAGGTCGAGGATTGCGCCGAGCTGCGCGGCCGACACCGGTGAGGCGGCGATGTCCTTGCCTTCCCGATTCAGCCGTCCGAACAACTCGTTGATGATCCAATTGGCGGCCGCCTTGGCGTCGCGGCTCGTGCCGTCCGGCCGCTTGACCACGGCCTCGAAATAATCGGCGCTCTCGCGTTCGGCCACGAGCACGCCGGCGTCATAGCCCGAGAGACCGCAGTCGCGCATGAACCGCGCCTTCTTGTCGTCCGGCAGCTCTGGCAGCGCGCGTCGCAGGTTGTCGACATAGTCCTGCGTCAGCTCGAGCGGCAAGAGATCGGGATCGGGGAAGTAGCGGTAATCATGCGCCTCCTCCTTGGTGCGCATCGGGCGCGTCTCGCCCTTGCCGGGATCGAACAGCCGGGTCTCCTGGTCGATCGCGCCGCCGTCCTCGAGGATGCCGATCTGGCGCCGCGCCTCGTAGTCGATCGCCTGGCCGACGAAACGGATCGAATTCACGTTCTTGATCTCGCAGCGCGTTCCGAGCGGCTCGCCGGGGCGGCGCACCGATACGTTGACGTCGGCGCGCAGGCTGCCCTTCTCCATGTCGCCGTCGCAGGTGCCGAGATAGCGAAGGATGCTGCGCAGCTTGGCGAGATACGCCCTCGCCTCCTCGGCGGAGCGCAGGTCCGGCTTCGACACGATCTCCATGAGGGCGACGCCGGACCGATTGAGATCGACGAAGGACATCGTCGGGTTCTGGTCGTGCAACGACTTGCCGGCGTCCTGCTCGAGATGGAGCCGCTCGATCCCCACCGTGATGCTGCGCTCGGGCAGGTCGACCACGACCTCGCCCTCTCCCACCACCGGCGACTTGTATTGGCTGATCTGATAGCCCTGCGGCAGATCCGGATAGAAGTAATTCTTGCGGTCGAACACCGACCGCAAATTGATCCGGGCATTGAGGCCGAGGCCGCTGCGCACCGCTTGCGCGATGCAGTGCGCGTTGATCACCGGCAGCATGCCCGGCATGGCGGCGTCCACCAGCGAAACATGCGAATTGGGCGCGCCGCCGAATTCGGTTGCCGCGCCGGAGAACAGCTTGGCCTGCGACGTCACCTGGGCATGGACCTCCAGGCCGATCACCACTTCCCAATCGCCGGACGCGCCTTTGATCAGCCTGGATACCTTGGTGGGGGCGTTCATGGCGGTTCCTTGAATGACAACACTCCGGCGACACGCAGGGTCGCAGCATTGCGGGTCTCGCAACGAGATAGAACACCCCGCCTATCGCGGCAACCGGCCCCCGACTATGCTCGGGCCAGAACCAAGAACGAAACCCGGGAGGAGATCATGAAAATGGCGTCGCTCGCCCTCGCCGCGGCCGCGCTCTTGGCGGCCGCCATGCCGGCCGCCACCGCGCAGGCGGCCGACATCAAGGTCCTGGGAACGCCCGGCGTGCGGGAATTCTACGCCGAGCTGGTGGCCCAATTCGAGAAGCAGACCGGGCACAAGGTCGCGACGACCTGGGCCGGCACGGTGGACGTCACCAAGCGGATCAGCGGCGGCGAGACCGTCGACCTCGTCATCATGGCGCGCAATTCGCTCGATGAGCTGACCCGGCTGGGGAAGATCGTGCCGGGCAGCCGCGTCGACGTCGCCAAATCGGGCATCGGGCTCGCGGTGCGGGCGGGCGCCCCCAGGCCCGACATCTCGTCGGGCGACGCCGTCAAGCAGACGCTGCTCGCCGCCAAGTCTGTCGCCTATTCGTCGGGCCCGAGCGGCATCTACCTGGCGGGCCTGGTGCAACGGATGGGCATCGCCGACCAGATCAAGCAAAAGATGAAACAGATTCCACCCGGTGAAGCCGTCGGCGACCTGGTGGCGCGCGGCGAAGCCGAGATCGGCCTCCACCAGATGAGCGAGCTGTTGCCGGTCAAGGGCATCGACATCGTGGGGCCGCTGCCACCGGACGTGCAGCAGATCACGGTGTTCTCCGCCGGCCTGCATGCGGACGCCACCAATGCGGATGCGGCCCAGGCGCTGGTCCGCTTCCTCACGGCGCCGGCTGCCGCGGCGGCGATCAAGAAGCACGGCATGGAGCCGGGCTGATCGCCTCAATCCCCGCGATCGAGCAGCGCAGCCACGATCGCGTCCCATTCCGGCTCAGGCGCACCGGTAGCCACCGGCTTCTTCGCCTGCCTGTACCAATAGGCGGCATTGCCGGCGTCGCCTTCGAGGCGGTGCAGGTAGGCATGCACCCAGGCGGCATCGCGGCCGTCATCGTCCATGACGATCTTGTGGGCCTTTTCCCAGTCGCCCTTGCGGGCCCACCACAGGGCGGCCAGCGCCGGCGCGCAGCCGCGGGGCGCGGCCGTCGCAGACGAGCTCTGCTCGAATTCAGCGGGCGTCATGTTTCGGCGAACCTCGTGGGAAAGCCGACGCTTTCAATTTACCCCACCCGTCAGGCCGCCCACCAGCGCGCCGGCGCAAAACGTCCGGCCGCCTGCTCGATCACCTCGCCGAGCGAGAACAGGCTTTCCTCGTCGAAGGGCCGCCCGATGAGCTGCAGACCGAGCGGCAGACCTTGCGCGTCGAGACCGCCGGGCACCGCAATTCCCGGCAGGCCCGCCATGTTCACCGTCACGGTGAACACGTCGTTGAGATACATCTCGATCGGATCGGCCTGGCCCTTCTCCCCGATCCCGAAGGCCGCCGACGGCGTCGCCGGGGTGAGGATCGCATCGACGCCGCGGGCGAAGCAGTCCTCGAAGTCGCGCTTGATCAGGCTGCGGACTTTCTGCGCGCGCAGGTAATAGGCGTCGTAGTAGCCGGCGGAGAGCACATAGGTGCCGATCATGACCCGCCGGCGCACCTCCTTGCCGAAGCCGGCCGCCCGCGTGCGCTCATACATGTCGATGATGTCGCGTCCGGGCACGCGCAGGCCGTAGCGCACGCCGTCATAGCGCGCGAGGTTGGAGGAAGCCTCGGCCGGCGCCACGATGTAATAGGCCGGCAACGCATATTTGGTGTGCGGCAGCGAGACCTCGACCATCTCGGCGCCCGCATCCTTGAGCCACTCGGCGCCGCGGCGCCACAGGTCCTCGATCTCCGCCGCCATGCCGGGCACGCGGTATTCCTGCGGGATGCCGATCTTCATGCCCTTGACCGATTTGCCGACCGCCGCCTCGTAATCCGGGACGGGCAGATCGACCGAGGTGGTGTCCTTGGGATCGTGGCCCGCCATCGAGCCCAACAGGATCGCGCAGTCGCGCACCGTGCGCCCGAACGGCCCGGCCTGGTCGAGCGACGACGCAAAGGCGACGATGCCCCAGCGCGAGCAGCGGCCATAGGTCGGCTTGAGGCCGACAATGCCCGCGAAGGCCGCCGGCTGCCGGATCGAGCCGCCGGTGTCGGTGCCGGTCGCGCCCAGGCAGAGATGGGCCGCGACCGCCGCCGCCGAGCCGCCCGAGGACCCGCCCGGGACGAGCTTCGTATCGGCGCCCTTGCGACGCCACGGCGACACAACGGGCCCGAAATAGGACGTCTCGTTCGACGACCCCATGGCGAACTCGTCGTTGTTGAGCTTGCCGAGCATCACGCCGCCGTCGCGCCACAGGTTGGCGGTGACGGTCGACTCGTAGGTCGGCACGAAATTCCCCAGGATGTGGGAGCCGGCGGTGGTGCGCACGCCGTCGGTCGCAAACAGGTCCTTGATTCCGAGCGGAATCCCGGCGAGCGCCCCGCCCTCCTGGCGCGCCAGCTTTTCATCCGCGCGCCGCGCCATCGCGCGCGCCTGGTCCGGCGTCTCCAGCACGAAGGCATTGAGGTCGCGCGCCTTCTCGATCGCCGCCAGATGGGCGTCCGTGAGCTCGACGGCGGAGATGGTTTTGGCGCGCAGCAGGTCGCGCGCCTGCGCGAGCGTCAGCGAGGTCGGATCGGTCATTCGGGCTCTTCGCAAACGAACGGCGGCGCCGGATCGGCCGGCCGGGCCGGCGCGGCCGGCTTCGACGGCTCAGCGGCGCCGCCGGCGGCCTTCTTCTGCTCCGCCACCTGGTCGAGATAAGCGAACCACAATTCGTCTTCCATCTGGCAGGCGAGGCACATCACTCCACCTCTTGCGGGCCTTCCGGCACGCAGACGAAACGCGGCGCCGGAATGGCGTAGGGTCGGCCCGACACCACCCGATCGCTCAAGCGGTCCAGATCGCTGTCATGATTGATCGGCACCGACCTTGCGGCCGCCGGAGGTCGCCAGCCCTTGCGATCCGCCGTGCCGAAATAGGCGACGGTGAGCGGCTCGATCTCTTCGCATTCCTCGCACATGGCTATCCCCTGCCCCGTTGCGCGCACCCGTGGCACGGGATCCCCGGGTCGCGCTGCGCGCGCCCGGGGATGGTGGAATGATGCGCGTTGCGCATCATTCCACCACTTTCGGGACGACAAAGAAATGGTCCTCGCGCGCCGGCGCATTCTTGACGATGTCGTCCGCAATCTCGCCGTCGGTCACCTCGTCGGCGCGCTTTTTCATGGCCATGGGGGTCACCGACGTCATCGGATCGACCCCGTCCACCTCGACCTCGGTCAATTGCTCGACAAAGGCCAGAATGGCATTGAGCTCGCCGCGAAGGTGCTCGACCTCCTCGTCGGCGACCGCGATGCGCGCCAGATGCGCGATGCGGCGAACGGTCGTGGCATCGACGGACATGGGACCTCGGTGGGCGGGATTTCGCCTTTCCGCCCTATAGCAGAGAGCCGTTTCGCCCGGCAACCGGCCGGGCTCCCGCGGCTCACGTCGGCGCCCGATGCGCCCCAGCCCGCTCCGGTCACGTGCCTGTGCTTTGCCCCGTTCGCGGAAAGCCTCTAGTGTATGGAGGGATTAGAGAGGGGAACCCTTTTTGTCATCCCGGGTTGGCCTGTAGGGGGCGGGCGCATCCTTAGTCGTGTGAGGCCCTGCCATGGAACGGCTCATATTTACGTGTCCCCAGACGAAGCGCCCGGTCGATATCGGCGTCGCGACCGAGATCAGCACCCTTCTGCGCATCCGTTCGCGCTCGGTGCGGGCCCAGTGTCCTGCCTGCGGCGAATTGCACGAATGGCCGGTACGGGATGCCCAGCTGGCGAAAGCCGCATAGGCACATCCACCAGCTTCGGCACACATTCCCAGCATGAAACCGCGGGCTTTGACCTGCGGCGTCAGCCCGCACCTGCGCTGCCCGGCGCGGATTACCGCGACCTGAAGAATCCTCCGCTTCCCGCGGCCCGGGACGGAACTTGTTCCATCCCTGCACGTTCATGATCCAACGCCGCACCGGCGTGGGAGGTTGGGGCCATGTCATTACTCATCAGCGTTCTCATTACCTTCGTTGTCATTATTCTGATCCTCTACCTGGTCGATATGCTGCCGCTCGACGGACGGGCCAAATACATCGTGCGGATCATTGTCATCATCATCGGGATCCTGGCGCTGCTGCGCTATCTCTCGGTCTTCTGAATGGGATGGCCGGAGCGGATCGAGGGTTATGCCATCGTGTCCCGCGAGGGCATGATCGCGACCGCGGACCGCGTCATGCCGGCGGGGCTCAAGATCGATGCCGATCAGCGTTTCTTCCATGGCGGACTCGCGCATGCGGCGGCCGTCGCCAACGGGCGGCATTCCAATGAGGGCGGCCATCAGGCGGCCGCGCGGCCCCGGCTCGTGCTCACCCGGCGCATCCCGACGATCGCCCCCCATCCCGATAACCCCAATGCGCTGTTATGGAATCCCGCCGGCGCCCGCTTCGAGGACGCTTGGGACAGGCTGAAGGTCGATGGCGTGCTGGCGGTGGTCGGCGGGCCCGACGTGTTCGGTGAGTTTCTCGACATCGGCTACGATTTGTTCTTCCTGTCGCGTGCCCCGGCGAGCATCCCGAACGGGCGTCCGGTATTTCCCGGCGTGCCGGAGACGACCCCGGAGACACGCCTCGCCGAGCACGGCATGGTGTCGCAAGGAACTGAGGTGCTCGACGCGGCATCCGACGTCACCGTGACACGATGGGGCCGCGGTTAGCTGGCGCTGATCCGCCCCGGGGCCTTGTCGGCGACAGAGTTTTTTGCGGAAAATGCGCGCCATGGCGTTTCGTCCTCCCGGCAAGCATGCCGCCGATCTGTGGAGCAAGAGTCCGGCCGGCGTGCTCGATTATGAGCTCGCGCAGGAAACCGCGTCGGCGCTCGGCCGGCAGGGCCGCGCGCTCGAATCCGCCTTGAAGGCGCTGGCCGCATTCGACGCCCGTCCGTCGGATGGGCCGCCGGACCCCCAGGCGCGCGCCGCCCTGGTGGCGAGCGCCGCGCGGGCGCTGTGGCAATTCGTGGTCCAGCGCGAGGCCTGCGGGTTGCGCGACAGCGGTGCGATGATGCGGATGTACGGGGTGCCGGCCGAGGTTCGCGACCGGATGGGCGCCTTTCCGCCAAGCCGTCCCTGAAGCGCCCTGCGGGCGGTTTGCGCCGCCTCCCACATGCGGCCGGGAGGGCAGCAAAATCCCTGGCGAATTCAGTTAGTTAAGATATCGCTCCCAGCAGCAATCGTTTCTTCACTGTTGCTGCGCCATATTTCTTCAACGATTTCAAACGCGCCCTCCTGGTGCGCCGAACCGCACAGTAGCCCATGGCCAACCGGACATCATTAATTGACGAGCTCGAGAACGCACTTGCGTCCGGCACGAGCGACCAGCGCATCCACACGCTGGCGCGGATCACCGATCTTTTCGTCCTCGGCGCCGAGAGCTATTCCGACGAGCAGATCGACATTTTCGATGACGTGATGATCAAGATCGCGGCGCGAATCGAGGCAAAATCCCTGGCGCGGCTGTCCAGCCGGCTCGCGCCGGTCCCCAATGCGCCGAAGCGAACCGTCAAGGAGCTCGCCTTCCATCAGGACATCGCGGTCGCGCGGCCGGTCCTGGTCGGCTCGGAGCGGCTCGACGAATCCGACCTGGTCGACAATGCGCGCACCCAGAGCCAGGAGCACCTGCTGGCGATCTCCGAGCGCAAGTCGCTGAGCGAGGCGATCACCGACGTGCTGGTCGAGCGCGGCGACCGCGAAGTGGTCCGTTCGGTCGCCAGCAATACCGGCGCGCGCTTCTCCAATGCCGGCTTCCGCCGTCTGGTGACGCGCTCGACCGGCGATGATGTGCTCACCACCTCGGTCGGCTCGCGTCGCGACATCCCGCGCGCGCATTACCTCAAGCTGATCGAGCGGGCCTCCGCCAGCGTGCGGGAGAAGCTCACCGCGCTCAATCCGCAGGACGCTGCCGCCGTCAAGACCGCGGTCGCCGAGGTGACGGGCGGCATCCGCAGCGAGACGCGGGACGCATCGTCCAATTACGCCGAGGCCAAGACCCAGGTCGAGGCACTGGCCCGCAACAAGCAGCTCAACGAGCAGGCGATCCACCAGTTCGCGCGCGAGCGCAAGTTCGAGCAGACCGTCATCGCCCTGTCGCTGCTGTGCGACGTCGAGGTCGACGTGGTCGAGCGCGCCATGCTCGATCCCGGCGCCGAGGTCGCGCTCATCCTGGCCAAATACGCCAATCTGTCCTGGACGACCGCCAAGGCGATCCTCCTGCTGCAGTCCGCGGAGCGCGGCCTCACCGCCCAGGACCTCGATCAGGCGATGTCCAATTTCTCCCGTCTGCAGCCGGAGACCGCCCGGCGCGTGCTCGGCTTCTATCGCACGCGGCGCAAGCCGCCGACCGAGGCCGCCGAGTAGCGCTGAGGCACGGGGCGGTGCTCCGGCGGATCTTTTTAGGACCGCATGACGAGCCGGCGAGACCCTTGCATGGCCGCGCGTGGTGTCGCTATTCTTCCCATCGGCCGATCCGGTGGCCAACGGTCCGCGTAAAGGGCTCAGCCCGCCGTAGATAGCGATCCAACATGACCTGACTTCCTGCCCGACGCACGCGGACACCGGGCGCATACGGAAGGAAGGTTATCATGAGCTCGGAACACACTCCCTCTGCGCGTTCCACCCGGGCGTTGCCGGCGCAGCCCAACCTTGAACACCTGAAGAACGAAGCGAAGCAACGCCTCAAGGCGTTGCGGGCGCAAGACCCTCGCGCCCAGCTCACCGGGGCTCAGCTCGCGGTGGCGCGCGACTATGGTTTCGCAAGCTGGCGGGCGCTCAAGGCCCATGTTGACGAGATCATCCGCAAGCGGGTGTTTGCCGGGGCCCGCGCCGGCGACGTCGAGACCGTTCGCCGCGCGTTCGAGGACGGATTCGATCCGAGCTTCACCGACGATGACGGCCGCACCATCCACCAGATCGGCAAGGCCGGCGGCAACGAGGCGATCGAGCTCCTTGCCCGCGATTTCCAGGCGCGCCGCGATCGTCCCGCCGCGGTGGAGCAGGCCGTCAACGCCATCCTCGACGCCGCGGAGAAGGGCCGCTCCGACGAGCTCGGCCGCCTGCTCGATGCGCATTCCGACCTGATCGACGCCCGCGGCGGCAACTTCTGGGGGCGAACGGCACTGCACATGGCGGCTTGGCGCAATCGCGCGGGCTGCGTGCGGCTGCTGCTCGATCGCGGCGCAGACCTTCGCATCCGTGACTACGGCGACAACGCCTATGCGTTGCACTTTGCGGCCGACGCTGCGGACCTGGACGTCGTCACGCTATTGGTCGAGGCCGGCTCCGATGTCGTCGGCGAGGGCGACGACCACGGGCTTGGCGTGCTCGGCTGGGCCACTTGCTTCGCCCATGTGCGCGAGGACGTGGCGGCGTATCTTCTCACCCGTGGCGCCAGGCTCAATCTGTGGTCCGCCATCGCGCTCGATCGAGAGGACGACGTGCGCGGCTTCATCGCGCGCGACCCGTCGCTGGTGCGCGCATGCATGAGCCGCAATGAGCACCATCGAACGCCCTTGCACCACGCCGTGGCGAAGAACCGCCCTCGGATGGCTCGCCTCCTGCTTGATCTCGGCGCGGACCCGAACGCCAGCGACGCGAGCGGGGCGACGGCGCTCGCCACCGCCGCGCAGGAGCACGCCGATCCCGCCATCGTCACGATGCTGCTCGCCGCCGGCGCCAGGCTCGATTTCATGAGCGCCCTGTACCTGGAGCGCTACGAAGCGGCCGAGGCCATGCTGAAGGACGACCCATCGCGCATCGGTCCCAAGGGCCGCGACACCATTGCGTTGCACCTGTCGGTCAGCAAGAAGAATGCCGGCGCCGTGCGGTGGCTGATCGCCCACGGCGTGGACCTCAATGCCAAGCGGAACCTGTGGGACTGCAACCACACGGCGCTGCACATGACCGCCGAAAGCGGGGCGATCGATATGGCGCGCATGCTTCTCGACGCCGGCGCCGATCCGAACATCCACGACGACAAGTACCACGCGACCGTCCTCGGCTGGGCGGAGTTCTGCGAGCAGCCGCAGATCGCCGAGCTCCTGCGCGAGCGCGGCGGGACGACATGAATGGCGGAATTGATGCTGGCGAGCCGCACGACGGTCGGCTCGCGGATAAACTGCTGTCGCGCTTGAGGCCGGGAACGATGCGGTTGGCCGACCGCGGCTAGGACGCCGACGGGATCAGGGCACTTGCGGTCCAGAGCGGCGCCTCGGCCGACATTCCGCCGAGCCGCAATCGCGGCGCATCGAACAAGTCTCAGGAAGCCTCGGCGGCCGCCGCTTCCTCGCCGCGACGCACTTCGTTCACTGCGATGCGCTTGGCCGCCAATGCCTCCTGCAGGACCGGGACGCACTGGTCCGGATCGGCATCGCCGCACATGAAGACGTCGACGGCCGCGTAGCCGGAATAGGGCCACGTATGAATGGAGATGTGGCTTTCCGCCAGAACCGCGACGCCCGACACCCCGTTGGGCTGGAAGCGATGAAGATGAATATGAAGAAGCGTGGCCCGGGACGCATCGACGCAACGGCGCAAGGTCGCCTCGATATAATCGATATCGTCGAGATGCTCGGCCTCGTACAGGTCGATGAGAAGGTGAACGCCGGCGCAGCGGGACCCGTGCCGCACCACCGAATGGTCGCGGCGGACGCCCAGAGGGACAAATCCGGTGGAATTCATGACAAACAGGCTTCGTTCAAACGGTTGGAATGTTCCCCAGCGAGGGAATTCACGGTCGAATGCGGCTGCTTACGGCTCACGTCACATAAGCATATCGCCTTGAGGGATCAAGGCATTATTCAAACATCACGATCGCACGGTTAGCGAACTTCCCCGCGCTCCGCAATTCTCATCCCCCGGCCGCGACCGCCTGCGCCTCGACCACGGCGACCGCCGTCATGTTGACGATGCCGCGCGCGGTCACCGACGGCGTCAGGATGTGGGCAGGCCGCGCGGCGCCGATCAGGATCGGGCCCACCGGGAGCGCGTCGGCCAGAACCTTGACCATCTGGTAGGCGATATTGGCGGCGTCGAGATTGGGCATGATCAGCACGTTGGCCTCGCCCCCGATGCGCGAATGCGGCAGCACGCTGTCGCGAAAGACCGCGCTCAGCGCCGCGTGCCCGTTCATCTCGCCGTCGACCTCGAGCTCGGGATGCTGCGCCTTCAGGAGCTCGGTCGCGCGCCGCATCTTGCGCGCCGAGACGGTGTCGTAGCTGCCGAAATTGGAGCGCGACAGCAGCGCGATCCTGGGCTCGATTCCGAAGCGCCGGACATGGGCGGCGGCGAGCACCGCCATCGCGGCAAGCTCCTCGGCGTTGGGCTCCTGGCTCACATGGGTGTCGGCCAGGAAGAAATGGCCCTTTGCGGTGATCATCAGGGTGAGCGCGGCGAAATCCCGCACGCCGGGAGCGTAGCCGATGATGTCGCGGATATGCCGCAGCTGGCTCATGAAGCGGCCCTCGATGCCGCAGATCATGGCGTCCGCTTCGCCGCGACGGACAGCGAGGGCCGCGATCACGGTCGCGTTGGTGCGCGCCAGGGTGCGCGCCGCATCGGGCGTGATGCCGGCGCGGCCCGCAACCTCGACATAGACCTGGACGAAATCGCGATAGCGCGGGTCGTCGTCCGGATTGATGATCTCGAAGTCGCGCCCGGGGCGGATCGACAGGCCGAAGCGCTCGATGCGCTTGTCGATCACGCCGGGCCGGCCGACCAGCATGGGATGCGCCAGGCCCTCCTCCACCACGACCTGGGTGGCGCGCAACACGCGTTCGTCCTCGCCCTCGGCATAGACCACGCGCCGGGGCGCGGCCTTCGCCGCGCCGAAGACCGGTTTCATCACGAAGCCGGAGCGGAACACGAAGCGGCTGAGCCGCTCCCGGTAGGCGTCGAAATCGACGATCGGGCGGGTCGCCACGCCGGATGCGATCGCCGCCTTGGCGACCGCCGGCGCGATGCGCAGGATCAGGCGGGGATCGAACGGATTGGGAATGAGCGAGCCGGGACCGAAGGTGCGCGCCTCTCCCCCATGGGCGCGGGCCGCGACCTCGGATGGCGGCTCGCGCGCAAGCGCCGCGATCGCGTCGACCGCGGCGAGCTTCATCTCCTCATTGATCGTGGTGGCGCCGACGTCGAGAGCGCCGCGAAAAATATAGGGAAAGCACAGGACGTTGTTGACCTGGTTCGGATAGTCCGAGCGCCCGCTGCAGAACAGCGCGTCGGGCCGCGCCTCCAACGCCACTTCGGGCATGATCTCCGGAGTCGGATTGGCGAGCGCCAGAATCAACGGGCGCGGCGCCATGCGCTTCGCCATCTCGGGCTTGAGCACGCCGGGAGCGGACAGCCCGAGAAAGATATCGGCCCCCTCGATCACCTCGTCGAGCCGCCGCTTGTCGGTCTTCTGCGCATAGACCTCTTTCCAGCGGTCCATGAGCTTGGGTCGGCCCTGATAGACCACGCCTTCGAGATCGGTGACCCAGATGTTTTCGCGTTTCGCCCCGAGCCTCACCAGCAGATTGAGGCAGGCAAGCGCGGCCGCGCCAGCGCCCGAGACGACGATCTTGACGGCGCCGATCTGCTTGCCGGTGAGATACAGCGCGTTCTGCACGGCCGCCGCCACGATGATGGCGGTGCCATGCTGGTCGTCGTGGAACACCGGAATCTTCATGCGCTGCTTGAGCGCCTCCTCGACCATGAAGCATTCCGGCCCCTTGATGTCCTCCAGGTTGATCCCGCCGAAGGTCGGCTCGAGCGCCGCCACGACGTCGACCAGACGATCGACGTCGGTTGCATCGACCTCGATGTCGAACACGTCGATGCCGGCGAATTTCTTGAACAGGACCGCCTTGCCCTCCATCACCGGCTTGCCGGCGAGCGGGCCGATATTGCCGAGGCCGAGAACGGCGGTGCCATTCGTCACCACGCCCACCAGATTGGCCCGCGCGGTCAGCTCCGCGGCCTGGCGCGGATCGGCGGCGATCGCCTCGCAGGCGACGGCGACACCGGGCGTATAGGCGAGCGCCAGGTCATGCTGGGTGCCGAGCGGCTTGGTCGCCTGGATCTCGATCTTTCCCGGTCGGGGCGAGCGATGATAGGCGAGCGCGCTGAGGCGAAAATCGTCCGACTGGCTGTCCGACTGATTGGATGACACGACGTTTCCTCTGTTCCTTGCAGTCCTGCTGGCTTTACCCAAAAACGAGGGCGGAAGCGACAGGTTGTTGCGCCTGCCGATGCGACGCCGGGGTGCTTGACCCGCCGGGTCGAACGGGGTTTGTGGGCGCCAGGAAACACCCAGGACCCCCAGGAAATCCCATGACTGCTTCCATCCGCCGGCCGCTGCGCGGCTGCTTCTGCTGCAACGACCCGCTCCCGACCGCCGGACATGTGAGCCGGCGGAATTTCCTCGCCGGCGGCGTCGCCGCGCTCGGGCTCGGCACGACCCAGGGCCGCCCGGCGCTGGCCCAGGCGCCCGCCAAATCGCGCATCGACGTGCATCATCACTACCTTCCGCCCTTCCACCGCGAGACCCTGCTCAAGAACCGCGGCGGCGCCGGCCTGCCGGACTGGTCGGTGCAGATGTCGCTCGACGATATGGACAAGGCGGGAGTCGCGACCGCGGTCGTCTCCGCGGTTCAGCCCGGCGTGTGGTTCGGCGACAACGAGGCGGCCCGCAAGCTCACGCGCGAGGTCAACGACTACGGCGCCCGCATGGTGGCGGATCATCCCGGCCGCTTCGGCCTGTTTGCCGCCATTCCGCTGCCCGATCCCGAGGGGAGCCTCAAGGAGATCGCCTACGCGTTCGATACGCTCAAGGCCGACGGCATCGGGCTGTTCACCAGCTACCAGGACAAATACCTGGGCGATCCCGCTTTCGTGCCGGTGTTCGAGGAGCTCAACCGCCGCAAGGCGGTGGTGTATGTGCATCCGGTCACGCCGGACTGCTGCCGCGCACTGGTCAAGGGCATTCCGCCCGGCACGATCGAATATGCCACCGACTCGACCCGCACCATCACCAGCCTGATCTTCGGCGAAGCCGGCAGCGCGTTCCGCTTTCCGGACATTCGCTGGATCTGGTCGCACAGCGGCGGCACGCTGCCGTTCCTGACCGGCCGGCTGATCCGGCTCGCCAGCGAGCGCAAGGATGCGCGCATGCCCGACGGGCCGCTGCCGATCCTGCGGAAATATCACTACGAGGTCGCGCAGGGAAACACGCCCGGCCAGCTCGCGGCGCTGATGAAGCTCGTGACGGTGTCGCAGGTGCTGTTCGGCTCCGACTATCCCTACCGCCCCGGCCTGGAGGCGGTCGACGGCCTCGCCGATTACAAGTTCAGCGACGCCGACGCGCGCGCGATCGATCGCGACAACGCGATGAAGCTCTTGCCCAACATCAAGACGGGCTGAGGCGCGAACGATCGGGCGGCGACACCACCATCTCGGTGCGACACCGCAGACAGCGCGCGCTTGTGCCCACGATCTCGCAAGCGGTGTCGCCCGACACGATGCCGCGGCGGCATTTCGGACAAGAATATCCGGCGACCGCCGGGGCGAAGTCATACTCCGGCCCCACATAGGCGCAGATCATGTGATGGAACACCGGGACAATCTGCAGCCCTTCGGCGCCGCAGGCGGGGCACATCCTTTGATCTCCGTCAATCTGCATGCCGTGGCGCTCCGCGTGCTGTCGGCGGCCGCGTGTTCAGTAAAGCCCGAAGACACGTATCAGCGCATTGGCGACCCGGGCGGAAAACTGGCTGTAGTGCATGCGAACGTAGACCGTAGAGTTCAGCGGCGGCGGCGACGTGCCCGGGTCGAAGCGGATGCGCGCGATCTGTGTCGCGGGGCGGTCGCGCGTCAACGCCTGCTGCGCTCCGGCGTACACGGCGGAAACCGGCAGGATCTGGGCGATCTTTCCCGGAATGCGCCGGTTGCCGAAGACCACGAAGACGTCTTTGCCGACCTCGGGATCGATCAGGCGCTCATTGGGAATGTACCAGTCCACGAAGATGTCGGCCGGATCAAGGATTTCGGCGATCGAGGTGCCCGCCGTCAGCGACTGGCCGATATGCGCGAGGCCGGTCGAAACTATTCCCGCGATCGGCGCGACGACCTTCCCCCGGCCGAAATGGCGCTCCACCTCATCGAGGCGGCCGCGCAGCTGTTGGATAAAGTCATCCAGGGAGGCGAGTTGAACGGCGGATTCGGCCACCTCCGCCTCCTGCGAGACCACGGCTTTGCCGGCGGAGGCGCGCTCGCGTGAGACGTCCATGCGGAACGTCACGGTGGCCGACGCCATGGTATCGATGCGTTCCGCTGCTTCCTCGGTCACGCGCAGATAGGCGCGCGCCGCTTCGAGCGATTCCTGCGCGACGCGTGCCTTGATGCGCAGTTCCGCGGTGCGGCCCGCGATGTCCGCCAGCGCGCGCATATAGGTCGCGACGATGCTGTCCTGCTCCGGTGAAACCACGTCTGCGATCTCTGCGCCGGCCTCGACGCTGGCGCCAGGCACCAGGTCCATCTTGCTGACCTGCACCGTATAGGGCAGCGAAACCACGTAGCGCGGCGACGAGACGGTGCCGGGCCCGCCGAGGTAGACGAAGGGCGCGCCGAAATAGATGATGAAGAAAGCCAGCACCCCGAACACGACGATCGCATAGGCAAAGCGCACCGCTCGACCGGCCGCGCGCCGGCGGCTCTCGACGGGATCGGGAACGTTGGGATCGAGGCGGTTGATCTTGACGTCCATCGGGCTGCTTCCTCAAATCCGATTCCCCGAGAGGGCGCGACGAACGCGCGGCGGAACGAAGTCGTCATGCCGCGACGTGGCTAGGATGATTTCCGACGAGTAGGAAACGAATCGGGCGCATTTCAGATAGACCCCCTGGTAGAGCGGAAAGATCAGCGACGCGCCGAGGGCAAAGAAACCGATCGATCGATTGAACATGACGAAGGCGAGCGCCATGTTGAAAATCGAGATCCACAGCAGCAGGACATAGATCGCGCCGAGAAACAGCGCGGCGTTGGGGCCGAACAACAGCAAGATGTAAGCCAGATAGAACGGCAAGGTGAGCGTGGGAACGAGGTCGAAGACGATGAAGTCCAGCCTCTGAAGCGTGTCCGGCAAGTGCTCGAGCGGGTGGAAGAAGCTCAATTCGCCATACATCATGAAGCGGACCCGCAAGGCATCGCGATCCCAGCGCGCGCGCTGGCGCAAAAGGCTTATGGCGCTGGTCGGGCCGGCTGTTTCCGCCCAGGCGTCGGGCACGAAACGAATGAGATGGCCGAGGCGGCGCAGCCGCAAGCTGTACTCCAGATCCTCGCCCGGGCCGACGTCGAGGCCGCCTTGGCGCAGGAAGGTATCGCGCCGATACATGGAGCAGGCCCCGGACAGGCACGCGATCGCGCCCGCGACGTCCAGGATGGATCGCCCGGCGCTGATCGACATCAGGTATTCCACGCTTTGCAGTCCGGTCCATAACGAGTCGCGCTCGTTGTTGATGGCTATGTTGCAACTCGCGCCGGCGACGCGCGGATCGCGAAATGCGGTCGCGAGCCGCGCCACTGCGGTCGGCTCGAAGACCGTGTCCGCATCGACGGTCAGAAGCAGGTCACCCGTGGCAAACCGTGCCCCGGCATTTATTGCCGCGCTGCGGCCGCAGCGCGTGCCGTGACAGATGAGCATTTCCACCAGACCGAGCGCGCGCGCCCGCTCCGCGACGGCGCGCGTCTGGTCGGTCGAGCCGTCATCCACGACGATGATCTCGACCGGCCGCAAGGTTTGCCGGTGCAGCGAAGCGATCGTGGGCTCGAGGCCGGTGCCGCCGTTGAACGTCGGTATGATCACGCTGACCGATAGGTTGCCGGCGGGCATCCCGGCGCTTGGTCTGCGCACGCCAAAGAACGCCAGCGACAGGAGCGACAGCGTGTAGCGGGGGATGTCGAATATCAGCACCGAGAAGGCGAGCAGCAGCAAGTTGGTTCCGGCGAGCAGCTGCACCATCTCGAACATCTGACCCACCTCGCAAGACCAACGACACGCCCGCCCGAATGCGAGCTGCACTGATCTCGGAGGGTCAGGCCTGCTGACCTTCCAACGCAGACGCAAAAGAGCTCATTCGGCCAACAGCCCACCAGGGCCCGCAGCCATGCTTGTGCATGCAAGGGCGCCGCGCGAGTAGCGCTGGTTTTGCGCGTCGCCCGGGAGCACGTCGGTGAACGCCTTGCACCGCGTCCAGGCCTGCTCCTAGGTAAGATGCTCCGGCTTCGTCGCTGCGAATGCCGCATCGGCAACCCCAAGCGGCATCGCAATCGACGGCGCGACGACGACACGGAGCGACGTGAGCTTCGACATGCCGGCCTTTCTTTTCAGAAGGTTGTCTTTTCCACGTGCGCCAGACGCCCTTCTGCCAAGCTCACAATACGAGGCGCGTCATTCTTTTTTTTGATTCAGATCAAGAGGCGGCGCCTTTCGCCGCGCGCGCGCTCGCCACCCCGCCCATGCACGAACGGCTGGCCGGGCTCGGGCTCGGGCCGACCTGCCATGCGCCGGCTGGGTTCAAGCCGCACCCGACTGGCTCAACCGGCGACGCTTCCCCAATTCGCAGCCAGGTTCTCGGCGCCGCGCAGCGACAGGGCGAAGATCGTGTAGGTCGGATTCGACGCGCCTTCGGTCGGGAAGATGCCAGGGCCTGCCACGTAGAGGTTCGCGATTTCGTGGGTCTGGCCGAAGCTGTTGACCACCGAGTTGCCGGCATCGGTACCCATGATGGTGCCGCCAAAAAGATGGATCGTCGGCATGTTGCCGCGTGCGGACCACACCTCCTTGGCGCCGGTCGCCTTGGCGACGCGAAGCCCCTCCTCGAAATTGGCGTTCCACAAAGCCACCGCATCCTGGTCGTAACTGTGGACGATCTTGGCGAGCGGCATGCCGAATTCGTCCTTGTCGCTCACCAGCTCGATGCGGTTCTCGATGTTCGGCATCTCCTCGCCGAACGCCCCGATGCGGGTGAGCCCGCGCGCCGCGCGCTTCATGAAGTCGGCGAGAGCCGGACCGAACAGGTCGAGCCGCGCGTTGGCGAATCCACTGAGATCGCTGGTCTTCTGCGCATTTCCGGCGGAAATATACGTGCTGCCGAACGCACCCTTGTGGCTGTTCTTGTCGTAGCGGTCATACGACATGTATTGCGCGCCGGTGGTGCCCATGTGGTTCTCGACGTCCTCGTCGAACATCGCGAATGTGCCCGACGCGAAGTGCGCCATCATGTATTTGCCGAGCAGCCCGCTCGCATTGGCGAGTCCCTTGGGGTGCTTGTCGGTCGTCGAGTTGAGCATGAGGCGCGGGTTGTGGCCGGACCACGCCGCGAGGATCACGACGCTCGCCTCCTGGGTCTGGCGCTCCTTCCTGGCGTCGTAATATTCGACCCCGGTGACATGGTCGCCCTGCGGATTGGTGAGGACGCGCGTGACGGTCGAGCGCGCCCGCACCTCGGCGCCGGCCTTCTTGGCGTCGGCGAGATACGTCACCAGCGGATTGGACATCGCCCCGGTCGGGCAGCCGACATGGCACCAGCCGTCATAGAGGCAGGCCGGCCGGCCCTTGTATTCGGTCGAGTTCATGCCGACCGGATTGGGCACCGTGCGGATGCCGTTCGCCTCGAAGCCCTTGAGCCAGACCTGGCCGTTGCGGAAGGTCTTCATCGGCGGCATCGGATAGGGCTTGCCGGCCGGCCGCCAGACCTCCTCCGCCTTGGCGTCGCCCGAGACGCCGACGTCGTCCGCCACGCGATCGTAATAGGGCGCGACGTCCTGATACGAGATCGGCCAGTCGAGCGCGCGACCGTGCTCGCTCTTGATCTTGAAATCATTCGGCAGCAGGCGCGGGAAGTTCGCGAAGTAGTGCAGCGCGGCGCCGCCGACGCCCCAGCCCGCCTGGTAGGCATAGCCGTAGGGGTTCTTGCCTTCGAGCACGAAGGGCGCACCGGCCGGCTTGACCCGCCGTCCCCACATGTCCGAGCTGATGAGATCGGAGAGCTGCCAGTCCGGCCCGCTCTCCAGCAACACCACCTTCTTGCCGGCCTTGGCCAGCACGGCCGCATAGGTCGAGCCCGACGCGCCGGCCCCGACGATGACGACGTCCACCTTCTCGTTCGCCATGGTCACCACCTCTTGGTCGGCGCGATGTGCGGCATGTAGGGGATTCCGAGCGACTCGTAGCCCGCCATGGTGCCGTAGACGACGTCGATCGCGTCGCTGCGCAGCACCAGATAGACGAAGGGACCGGGCGGGCCCTGCCAGCCGTCGATCTTGTTCTGCCGCATGAGATCGATGAATTCGCGCTGCGCGGCGGCGTCGAGCTGCGCGAAGGGCTTGCCGCCGCGGGCCGTGCTGGCGCGATCGATCGTCCCGATCGCCGTTCGGTAGAAGTTGGCATAAGGCGGCCGCACGTTGAGGATGCGCGCCTCGAGCAGCGCTTCCTCGGCCGGGACCGAGATCTGCTGATCGATGAAATTCGCGATGCCGGCCTTGCGCGCATCGGGCACCAGCGTCTCGCCGAGGGCCTCGATGGTCTCCGCCTCGTCGGGCTTGAGGGTGCGCAGCGGCACATTCTGGGCGCGCGCCTGCGCGGGGGTGAGCAACACCTGCGCACCCCCGACCGTGAAGGCGAGCGCGCCGAGACCCGCGCCCTTCATGAAGGCGCGCCGTTCGATGGCGTTCATGGCTTTCCTCCCTTTGCGGCCGCCGCGGCGGCCGCCACCGTCGTGATCACGGATTGAGGAAAGTGAACGCCAAGCCGGGCCGGGAATCAAGTTGGCGATGGGAAATTCGAACCGGCCTGCGGCTTGCGCATCGCGGATCTACCGCCCGGCCTGCCAACTCAAATCCGCGTGATGCCGGCGACCGCAGTGTCTCGCGAGCACATCGATTGCGCTAGGCTCGCCCCCGGCCGGCAGATGGGAGCTGCCGGTCCCCTCATAGGTAGCCAGTTCACGCTCCTGAAATTGAGAGGATCAGTCCCCATGTTCCAGCTTTCACGTCGTGATCTCGTGCTCGGCACGGCCGGCGCCTACGCGGCGTTCGGTCTTTCGAAGCCGATCGCCTTCATCGGCGCGGCCCACGCGCAGCAGACACCGGCTGGCCCGGGCTTCAAGAAGTACAAGGTGGGCGACATCGAGGTCTTCTCCCTCTACGACGGCGTTTGGGAGAAGGCGCATGACGAAGCCTTCATCAAAGGCGCCAATGTCGAGGAGACGAAGGCCGCGCTGAAGGCGGGCGGGCTCACCGACGCGCATGTGCCGGTCCCGTTCACAACGCTGGCGGTCAAGACGGGCGGGCGCCTGGTGCTGATCGACACCGGCACAGGCGGCGGACAGACCGGAGGCCCGAAGGCCGGCCTGCTGACGCAGAGCATGGCGGCGGCCGGTCTCGATCCGAAGGACGTCAAGACCATCATCATCTCGCATTTCCACGGCGATCACATCTTCGGCCTGATGGCCAAGGATACCAACGCCCAGACATTCCCCGAGGCCGAGATCATCGTCCCGGCCGCGGAGCTGGCATGGTGGACCCAGCCGGTGGATTCGATCCCGCAGCCGCGCCGTGCGCTCGCTCAGCGCGTGCAGGCCACGTTGACGGGCTGGAAGAACATCAAACCGGTCGATGGCGAGGCCGACCTCGCACCCGGCATCCGCGCGATCCCGGCGCACGGACACACGCAGGGCCATACCGCCCATCTGATCAGCTCGGGCGGCGCTCAGTTGATCGCCACCGCGGACGTCACCAACATCCAGACGCTGTTCGTCAAACGTCCGGACTGGCAACCGGCCTTCGATCACGTGCCGGAGCTGGCGGTGGAGACGCGAAAGAAACTGTTCGACCGCGCCATCGCGGACAACGCCATGGTCGCCGGCTATCACTGGGGCCTGCCGAATGTCGGCACCATCTCCAAGGACGGCAACGGCTATGCGCTCACGCCCGCCGTTGCGTCATGACGAGCACGGCGTGACCTGAACCGCTGCGCATGGGGCTGCCGCATAAAGGCAGCCCCATGTCGGCGTCATTTGCCTCGTTCGGGCGCCGAAGACCCGGTTACTCGCCCTTCACCGGCAGATTGAGCCGGATATGCAGCTCGCGCAGCTGCTTCGGCGAGACCTCCGACGGCGCGCCCATCAGCAGGTCCTCGGCGCGCTGGTTCATCGGGAAGGGCACAACCTCGCGCAGGTTCTCCTCCCCGCACAACAACATGACGATGCGATCGATTCCGGGCGCGATGCCGCCATGCGGCGGCGCCCCATAGGACAGCGCGCGCAGCATGCCGCCGAACTTCTTTTCCAGCACGTCCTCGCCGTAGCCCGCGATCGCAAAGGCCTTCTTCATCACGTCGGGGCGGTGATTGCGGATCGCGCCCGAGGAGAGCTCTATGCCGTTGCACACGATGTCGTACTGGATCGCCTTCAGGCCGAGGATCCTGTCCGAGTCGGCGGGGTCGAGCGCGAGGAATTCCTCGGGCGCGACATTCGGCATCGAGAAAGGATTGTGGGAGAAGTCGATCTTCTTCTCCTCCTCGTTCCATTCATACATCGGGAAGTCGACGATCCAGCAGAATTCGAACTTGTCCTTCTGGATCAGGTTCAGATCCTCGCCGACCTTGTTGCGCGCCGGGCCGGCGAATTTGACGAAATCCTTCGGCTTGCCGGCAACGAAGAACACCGCATCGCCGACGCCGAGACCGAGCTGCTGGCGCAGCGCCTGGGTGCGTTCCGGCCCGAGATTCTTGGCGACGGGGCCGGCGCCGCCCTCTTCGCCTTCGCGCCAGAAGATATAGCCCAGGCCCGGCTGGCCCTCGCCCTTGGCCCATTCGTTCATGCGGTCGCAAAAGGCGCGGTTGCCGCCCTTGGGGGCGGGAATCGCCCACACCTCGACGGCGCTGTCCGCCGCGATCATGCCGGCGAAGACCCTGAAACCGGAGCCGCGGAAATGCTCGGTGACGTCGGCCATCGTGATCGGGTTGCGCAGATCGGGCTTGTCGGTCCCGTACTGACGCAGGGCTTGCGCATAGGGGATGAGCGGGAATTTCGCCGTCACCGGCCTGCCGCCGGAGAATTCCTCGAACACCCCGCGCATCACCGGCTCGACCGCGTTGAACACGTCCTCCTGGGTGACGAAGCTCATCTCGATATCGAGCTGGTAGAACTCGCCGGGCGAGCGGTCGGCGCGCGCGTCCTCGTCGCGGAAGCAGGGCGCGATCTGGAAATAGCGGTCGAAGCCCGAGATCATGAGCAGCTGCTTGAACTGCTGCGGCGCCTGCGGCAGGGCGTAGAACTTGCCGGGATGGAGGCGCGAGGGCACCAGGAAGTCGCGCGCGCCCTCGGGCGAGGAGGCGGTCAGGATCGGCGTCTGGAACTCGAAGAAGCCGCCCTCCTTCATGCGGCGGCGGATCGAATCGATGATCGCGCCGCGCTTCATGATGTTGCGATGCAGGCGCTCGCGCCGCAGGTCGAGGAAGCGGTATTTGAGCCGGATCTCCTCGGGATA
>DATBBS010000042.1:0-16706 GCA_036270895.1 Xanthobacteraceae bacterium | reverse complement strand
GACGTCGTTGTCATAGGCGCCGTCGGCGATCGAGGACTTGGTCGCGTGCACCGAAGCCCCGCCCAGCTCCTCCGCGGTCACCACCTCGTTGGTCACCGTCTTCACCACGTCGGGGCCGGTGACGAACATGTAGCTCGTGTGTTTCACCATGAAGATGAAGTCGGTCATCGCCGGCGAATAGACGTCGCCGCCCGCGCAGGGGCCCATGATGACGGAAATCTGCGGGATCACGCCCGAGGCGACGACGTTGCGCTTGAACACCTCGCCGTAGCCGCCAAGCGCGGCCACGCCTTCCTGGATGCGGGCGCCGCCCGCATCGAACAGGCCGACGATGGGCGCGCGGGCCTTCATGGCCAGGTCCTGGATTTTCACGATCTTCTGCGCATGCGTCTCGGAGAGCGAGCCGCCGAGCACGGTGAAATCCTTGGCGAACACGAATACGGTGCGGCCGTTCACCGTGCCCCAGCCGGTGACGACGCCGTCGCCCGGAATCTTCTGCTGCTTCTCCATGCCGAAATCGACGCAACGGTGCTCGACGAACATGTCGAACTCCTCGAACGAGCCCTTGTCCAACAGGAGCTCGATTCGCTCCCGCGCCGTGAGCTTGCCGCGCTTGTGCTGCGCCTCGATGCGCGTCTTGCCGCCGCCGAGCCGCGCATTGCCGCGCCGCGTCTCGAGCTTTTCGAGCATGTCTTTCATGGGCCGTGGCTCCGCGAGGTCCGGCATACCGCCGTCCCTGATTAGAGCATTTTGGGTAAAAAGTGGAATCCGGTTTTCGCCGGGCTGCGGGCGGGACAGCCGATGGCGCGGCTCGTGATCTTACGCCGGGCCCTTGAGGCGGCCCGACATCCGCATGATGAAGATGAGGACCTCGGCGACCGCCTTGTAGAGCTCGATGGGGATATCGTCACCGATCTCGACCTCCGACAGCGCGCCGGCGAGCCCGGCATTCTCCTCGATCGGCACGCCATGGGCCCGGGCGGTCTCGATGATCTTCTGGCCGATCTCGCCGCTGCCCTTGGCGACGACGCGCGGCGTGCCCGGCTTCTCGTAATGCAGCGCGACGGCGAGCTGCCTTTTCGGCGGCGTGCTCATGAGGCGCGATCCAGGAAATGCCCGGACGCGATGTTGTCGCGTGGACGCGGCGGCGCGCCGAAGCGCACCAGCAGCTCGCCGGGCTCGAGCTCGGCCTGACGCAACGCATCGGCAAGCTGGGGTGCGTTGTCGCGCAGTTGCGCCGAGGTGTCGGGGCGCTCCGCCCACAGCGTCACGGTGGCGCGCGCGCCGTTCAGCGCGACCTGGGCATGAACCGGGCCGATCGGTTCGACGTCGAGCGAAAAGCGCGCACGCCACGCCGGCTTGACCCCTTCGGTCCGCGCATGGCGGCCGTCGCGCGCAATCTCGAACTGGGCAACGGCGGTTCCCTGCGGGGTCGCGAACGGGACCTCGAACAGCCAGCGTGGTCCCGATGCGTCGCCGTGCGGGCTCGGCGCCTGATGGTCGGGCAGCGAGGCGGCCTGGAGCAAAGTCTGGCGCGCGATCGCGCCATTGGTCTCGCCGAGCAGGACCTTGCCGATGTCGCGCGGCGGCGTGTCGGCGGAGATCGAAGGCGCCACGGGAGGCTGGCCCGCAACCGGCGCGCCGCGATAGGGCGGCGGCAACGGGGCGGCGCTCGGTGGACGCGCGTCAGGGGGCTGGGCGGCCGCAGCCGGCGCGCCGGGCGGCGTGCTGCTCGGAACGATCGAGGGGGCGACGCGAATATCTTCGGGTGCGCTGCCGGTCGTCGGCATGGGCGCGTTCGGCGCCGCGGGGGCGAGCCAGATCTTGAGCACGTTGCGCAGCACGACCAGCGCCGCCTTGATGTCGTCCGCCGGGCTGGGCGCAACGGCGCCGCCATTCGCCTCCGCGGACATGCGCGCCTCGAGGAAAAGACCGGAACGTCCAAGCGCCTGCTTGAGGCTGTTGGCCGAAATGCTCGTGTCGAGTGCCGGCTGCAAAGCCACCAGCCTTTCGGCGGCTTGGCGCACCGGCTCCGGCAGTCCCGGCGAGAGTGCCGCAATCCGGGCGTCGGCAAACAACGGCGACAACCCCTTCTGCCCCGCGGCCGCGTTCTGGACCGCAATGGAGAGCGCGGCGGCCGCGAGCGCAACGGGATTTGGCGGCGCCGGCGCGTGCTGCGGATCGGCTGCCGCGGCGGCGGTCGCAACGGGGGCCGGCATCGCGCCGGTCGGGGGACTCGTCGACGTGCCGGTCGCGATCTGCGTCGCGGGTGTGTCGACCGGTGTGGCGGGCGTGGCGGGCGTGCCGATCGCAACGACCGGAGCTTCCGACCCGGCCGGAAGGGTCGCGGCGGCCGGAACGCCGATCACGCCATCGCGGGCCGCGATCGCCGTCGGCGCCATGGTGGTCCGGGAGGATGCCGCGGCGTTGGGCACTGCCGCGCCATTGGGTGTTGCCGAGCTACTGCCGGCGGCGCCGGACGCCGCGCCGCCCGCATTGCCGAGCAACGTGAGCCGGATGCCGTCGGGTGTGTTCTTCACCGCCAGCCGCACGGTCGTGCCGACCGTAAGGGCGACCTGGGTCTTGACGTCGATGAGGGTCTTGCCGATCGCGAGCGTGGCGACGCCTTCGCCGAGGAGCGCAAGCACTTGCGCCTCGATGATGTCGCCCGCCTTGAAAATGGGCGCAGCTGCGCCCTGCTGCGGATTGAGCGCAACGGCGGTGGGCGATACGACTAGGTCCACGGGTGCTGTCCTGGCTGTGGTGGACGTCAGCCAAGGTTACGCCCGGCACGTAAACCAAACCTTAACCAACCATGGGTTTCGGCGAGGATTGCGTTTACGAATCCCTATGGGACGAGCCGCAGCACCGTCGCGGCCGCCTGCATCTCGGCGAAACGCGTGGCGCGTCGTTCGAGCGCGATGGCGTCGCGGCCCCACTGCTCCATGTTCCAGTCCTCGTCCACATGGGCGGCCGTCCAGGCGTCGTCGACTGTGAGCGCTCCGGCTGCGACGGCAAGCGCGATCAGCGCCGAGCCGGTGAGCGTCGTGATCACATGCACCGCACCGAGCCGCCAGGGGTTTTCCGGAATCGCCTGGCGCGCCGCCGCGACCGCCGCTACCGGCTGAACCACGAAACGCACGCCCTGCTGTGTGACGAAATTCGCGCCCAGCGCCTCGCGCGCGAAACCGAGGATGGGATCCCAAAGCTGCGCCTGACGCGCGAGCAGCGCTGCCGGCGTCTCGGCGCGATAAAAGACGAGATCCGATCCGAGATACTTCTCGATTTCCGCCGCGATCTCGGGAGCCGCCGCCGCGACGCCATCGATGATGGTGTTGGCGAGGCGCGTGAGCGGCATCCTGGCCGGATCGACGACCTCGGCCTGCGCCTCCCATTCGGCGGCGATGGCCTCGCCGAGCGGCCGCGTCGGCACGGCGAGCGGACGGCGCGCCGGCGTCTTGACCGGCCGGCCGTCGAGCTCGATCGCGAAGCCGTCGCGGCCGGACGCGAGACCGACGCTTTTGTAGAAGCGCCGCTTGACGGCCGGCCGCTGCGGGCGCCGCGCCGCTTCGGTCGGATCGATCGGATTGTTAGCGAAGATCTCTTCCAACAGGTCGCGCATGTCAGATCAACTCACAACGACGTGGCAGCCATCGGCTCCGGCGCCGATGTCGCGATCCACAACCGATCGAGCGCGGCGGCGAGTTCGGAGAAATCGCCGATCAGCGCGTCGACACCGGCCGCCGCCAGTGCTTCCGCCGAATGATAGCCCCATCCCACCCCGATCGCACGGGCGCCGGCGGCGCGCGCCATCTCGACATCGAACACGGTGTCGCCCACCACCATGGTGTCGCCGGGCGGCACCCCGGTTTCCCGCATCGCCGCCAGAACCATGCCGGGATGCGGTTTGGAGGGCGCATCGTCCGCGGTCTGGATGGTGGCGAAGCGGTCGCTCAAGCCATGACGGCCGAGCACGGCGCGCACGCCGCGCTGCGACTTTCCGGTTGCGATCCCGAGCAGCATGTCCGGCCGCCGGCCAAGCGCGTCGAGCGCCGCGCGCGCCCCGGGATAGAGCGGCTCGAGATGCTGGTCCGATTGCCGCAGTGCCGCGAAGGCGGTCTTGTAACATGTCACCAGACCATCCACCGGGTGGTGCTCGCCGCCCTCAGCAAGCCCGGCGAGGCGGCGAAACGCGTCTGGCAGCGACAGGCCTACGATCGACAACAGCTTTTCGGTCGGCGGTACCGCCAATCCGTGCGCCTCATAGGCCTGCTGCATTGCAGCACAGATCATGTGCTGGCTGTCGACCAGCGTTCCGTCGCAATCAAAAATGATCAATTTCAATGATTTGTGTCCGCTTTGCCGGTGTTTCGAGTCGCCTTTTATGGCATTCTCGCGCGTCTTGGAACGGTCCCCGGTCGGGGCCAAAGTTGTGGCCTGCGCGTCACGCCATGCAGCCATCGTCACAGGACCGGTGGCGTTCGAATGGGCGCTCCTTTAAAATCTCCTTGAGACTCGACAGATTAAAGTCGAGCCAGGGGGAAACCGAAACTTGGAGCGTGAAGGCGCGTCACGCAATACCGGTGCAGAACATCGGGTACGCGTGATCGAGGAGGAAATGCAAAACACCGATATTTCGAATCCGGACTACTTCCACAAGGTCGTGGATTGCCAATGGGCCTGTCCGGCGCACACACCCGTCCCCGAATACATTCGATTGATTGCCGCGGGCCGCTATAGCGACGCCTACATGGTCAATTGGGAATCGAACGTGTTTCCGGGAATTCTCGGGCGCACCTGCGATCGGCCGTGCGAGCCGGCATGCCGGCGCAGCCGCGTCGAAAAGGAGCCGGTCGCGATCTGCCGCCTGAAGCGCGTCGCCGCCGATTTCAAGGACGACATCCGCGGGCGCTTGCCCAAGGCTCCGATGCACCGAAAGGGCAAGCGCATCGCGCTGGTGGGCGGCGGCCCGGCCTCGCTCGCCGTCGCGCGCGACCTCGCGCCCATGGGTTACACCTGCGTCGTGTTCGACCAGGACCCCAAGGCGGGCGGCATGATGCGCACGCAGATCCCGAAATTCCGCCTGCCCGAATCGGTGATCGACGAGGAGTGCGATTATATCCTCAACATCGGCATCGAGTTCCGCGGCGGCAAGCGCATCGACAGCCTCAAGAAGCTGTTGGCCGAGGACTGGGACGCCGTGTTCGTCGGCTCGGGCGCGCCGCGCGGCCGCGATCTCGACATTCCGGGCCGCCAGGAGGCTGCCGCCAATATCCATATCGGCATCGACTGGCTGTCCAACGTGTCGTTCGGCCACATCACGAAGATCGGCAAGCGCGTCATCGTGCTCGGCGGCGGCAACACCGCCATGGACTGCTGCCGCTCCTCGCGCCGGCTCGGCGGCGAGGACGTGAAGGTCATCGTGCGTTCCGGCTTCGAGGAGATGAAGGCGTCCCCGTGGGAAAAAGAGGACGCTATGCACGAAGGCATCCCGATCTTCAATTTCCTGGTCCCCAAGGAATTCACCCACCAGAACGGCAAGCTGACCGGCGTTCTGTTCGAGAAGGTGAAGGCCGAGCGCGACGAGAAAGGCCGGCGCAAGCTCGTGCCGTCGGGCGAGCCCGATCAGCACGTGCCGTGCGACGACGTGCTCGTCGCGGTCGGCCAGGAGAATTCCTTCCCCTGGATCGAGCGCGATATCGGCATCGAGTTCGACCAGTGGGGCATGCCGAAGGTCGACCCGAAGACCATGGCGTCCACCAACCCGAAGGTGTTCTTCGGCGGCGACGCGGCCTTCGGGCCGAAGAATATCATCTGGGCGGTCGCCCACGGACACGAGGCCGCAGTCTCCATCGACAAGTTGTTGTCCGGCGATGACGTCAACCATCGCCCGCTCCCGGCGGTGGAGGTCGTCAGCCAGAAGATGGGCATCCACGAGTGGAGCTACGACAACGAGATTTCGCCCGACAAGCGCTTCCGGGTGCCGCTGCGCGACAAGGTGGTGGCGCTCGCCGACATCAAGGCCGAGGTCGAGCTCGGCTACGATCCCAAGCTTGCGCTCGCCGAGGCCTATCGCTGCCTGAACTGCGACGTGCAGACGGTCTTCAGCTCCTCGCTGTGCATCGAATGCGATGCCTGCGTCGACATCTGCCCGATGGATTGCATCACCTTCACCGAGAACGGCCAAGAGGCGGACTTGCGCACGCGCCTGCAGGCGCCTGCCGTCAACCTCACGCAGGATCTCTATGTCGCGAACGACCTCAAGACCGGCCGCGTCATGGTGAAGGACGAGGACGTCTGTCTGCATTGCGGCCTGTGCGCCGAGCGATGCCCGACCGGCGCCTGGGACATGAAGAAATATCTGATCGAAATGACTCTCGCAGGAAGCCCATGCCGACAAGCCCGATCAGCAGCGTAAACGACTTCGTCGTCCGCTTCGCCAACGTCAACGGATCCGGCTCGGCCAGCGCCAACGAGCTGTTCGCGCGCGCCGTTTTGCGCATGGGCATACCGGTGAGCCCGCGCAACATCTTCCCGTCCAACATCCAGGGGCTGCCGACCTGGTACGAGGTGCGCATCACCGGCGACGGCCATCTCGGGGCGCGCGGCGGGGTCGACCTCATGGTGGCGATGAACCCGCAGACCTGGGACAAGGACGTCGCCTCGATCGAGCCCGGCGGCTATCTGTTCTATGACGCCACCAAGCCGCTGCCGGCGGCAAAATTCCGCGAGGACATCACCGTCATCGGGGTGCCCCTCACCGCGATCGCCAATCGAGAATACACCGATCCGCGCCAGCGCCAGCTGTTCAAGAACATCATCTATGTAGGCGCGCTCGCCGCCCTGCTCGACATGGATGTCGACGAGATCCAGAAGCTGTTCGGCGAGCAGTTCAAGGGCAAGGAAAAGCTGATCGAGCCCAACATCCACGCGCTGCAGCTCGGCCGCGACTGGGCGCTCGAAAACCTCAAATGCCCGCTCGGCATCCGTCTCAAGCGTTCCGACGCGGTCGGCGACCGCATCTTCATCGAGGGCAATTCGGCGGCCGCGCTCGGCGCGGTCTATGGCGGCGCCACGGTCTGCGCCTGGTATCCGATCACGCCCTCGTCCTCGCTCGCGGACGCCTTCACGCGCCACTGCAACCGCCTGCGCGTCGATGCCGAGAGCAAAAGGAACAAGTTCGCGATCGTCCAGGCCGAGGACGAGCTCGCGTCGATCGGGGTGGTCATCGGCGCTGGCTGGAACGGCGCGCGCGCTTTCACGGCGACCTCGGGTCCCGGCATATCGCTGATGCAGGAATTCATCGGGCTGGCCTATTTTGCGGAAATTCCGTCGGTGATCTTCGACGTGCAGCGTGCCGGGCCTTCTACCGGCATGCCGACGCGCACCCAGCAATGCGATGTCATCTCCTGCGCCTATGCGTCGCACGGCGACACCAAGCATGTGCTGCTGTTCCCGGAAAACCCGACCGAGTGCTTCGAGTTCGGCGCCCAGGCCTTCGATCTCGCCGACCGGCTGCAGACTCCGATCTTCGTGCTGCTCGACCTCGAGATCGGGATGAACCATCACCTCTGCCGCCCGCTCAAATGGGACGACGCGCGCAAATACGACCGCGGCAAGGTGATGACCGCGGCCGAGCTGGAGGCCGGCAAGGACTTCGGCCGCTATCTCGACGTCGACGGCGACGGCATTCCGTTCCGCACCTATCCGGGAACGCATCCGACCAAGGGCTCGTTCTTCACCCGCGGCACCTCGCGCGACCGCTATGCGCGCTACACCGAGGAAGGCGCGCCTTATGCGGACAACATGCAGCGTCTGTTGCGCAAGTTCGAGACCGCGAAGGATCTCGTGCCGCGCCCGCTGCAGGCCAATTCCACCAAGCCGACCAAATACGGCGTCATCTATTACGGATCGACCGCGCCGGCGATGGACGAGGCGATCCACATAATCGAGGCGGGCGGCCATTCGCTCGACCGACTGCGCGTGCGGGCCTTCCCGTTCCACTCGAGCGTCACGAGCTTCATCGCCGACCATGATTTCGTATTCGTGGTCGAGCAGAATCGCGACGCGCAATTGCGCTCGTTGATCGTCAACGAATGCAGCATCGATCCGGTGCGGCTGGTGCCGGTCCTTCACTATGACGGCACGCCGATCACCGCGCGGTTCATCGCGCGCGCCATCAGCGAACGTCTCGACACCCTCAAAGTCACGCCGCTGCGCAAGGTTGTGTCATGACCTATCTCACCAAGCCGAAATTCCATCATCCGGGCCTGCCCAAGAACGCGCTGGGCTACACCCACCGCGACTACGAAGGTTCGATCTCGACCTTATGCGCCGGCTGCGGCCACGACTCGATCACTGCCGGCATCATCGAGGCCTGTTTCGAGCTTTCGGTCGAGCCGCACAAGGTGGCGAAGATTTCCGGCATCGGCTGCTCGTCGAAGACGCCGACCTATTTCCTCGGCAATTCGCACGGATTCAACTCGGTGCATGGCCGCATGCCGTCGGTCCTCACCGGCGCCAACCTCGCCAACCGCGACCTGATCTATCTCGGCGTGTCGGGCGACGGCGATTCGGCCTCGATCGGCTTCGGCCAGTTCGCTCACGCGATCCGGCGCGGCGTCAACATGGTGTATATCGTCGAGAACAACGGCGTATATGGCCTCACCAAGGGCCAGTTCTCGGCCACCGCCGATCGCGGATCGAAGTCGAAGCGCGGCGTCACCAACGCCGACAGCGCCATCGACATGGTGGCGATCGCGCTTCAGCTCGGCGCCACCTATGTGGCGCGCTCCTTCTCGGGCGACAAGGAGCAGCTCGTTCCGCTCATCAAAGGCGCGATCGAGCACGAGGGCGCGGCCTTCATCGACGTGATTTCGCCTTGCGTCGCCTTCAACAACCACGCCGGATCGACCAAGAGCTTCGATTACGTGCGCGAGCACAACGAAGCGGTCAATCGGCTGGACGTCATCACCGGCCGCGCACCGATCAAGATCGACTATGCGCCGGGCTCGGTGCAGGTCGTCGAGCAGCATGACGGCTCCAAGCTGGTGCTGCGCAAGCTCAATGCCGATTACGAGGTGAGCGACCGCCTCGCCGCCATGAGCTTCCTGCAGGGCCACGCCGCCAAGGGCCAGATCGTCACCGGGCTGATCTTTCTCGATCACGAGCCCGAGGATCTGCACGGCGGTCTCAACACGATCGCGGAGCCGCTCAACCGGCTCGCCGAAAAGGAGCTGTGCCCCGGCTCGGCGGCGCTCGAGAAGATCAACGCCAGCCTGCGGTAGGGCGGCGTTTCCTGGTCATAGATTGATTCACGGATAGCGTCATGGCCGGGCTTGTCCCGGCCATCCACGTCTTCGTGCTGCCGGATGCAAGACGTGGATGCCCGCGACAGGCGAGCGAAGCGACGCCGTTCTTCGAACGGCTATGCGCGGGCATGCCGGGAGGACGCCAGGCCGACGATCCGTCAGATCCGATCCGGATACGGCAGGATGAAATTGTCGCGGTTCGGCATCTTCACCTGCGGCAAGGTCTTGGCATCCATCACGTCGTTTTCGCCGATCAACTTGTTGAGGTTGAGGATATAGGCGGTGAGCGCATAGACCTCCGTGTCGGTGAGCGAACGCGGCGCATTGTAGGGCATGGCCCGCCGGGTGTAGTCGAACACGGTCGTCGCATAGGCGTAATAGTTGGCGATCGTCTTCTGCGTCTCGATGCCGTTGGTGAGCGGTGCCCCGCCGACGAGCGCGGGGTAGAAGGGCGCCACCCCGCCTTTGCCTGCGTCGCCGTGGCAGGCGACGCACTTCTCGGCATAGACCTTTGCGCCTTCCGCCGGCGTGCCTTGGCCGGCCGGAAGGCCGGTGCCGTTCGGCAGGATTGCGATGTCCCAGGATTGAAGATCCTGCTCCGTGATCGCCTTGCCGAGCTTCGGGGCTTGCGGTGCGGAAGATTGGGCGAGCGCCATGCCGGCCCCTGACACCAGCGCAAGCAGGAGAGCGGCCGCAGGCTTATGCGTAGACATGTTTGATCTCCCCCTTGCTGTCGATCCCCCAGCTCGTGATGCTGTTGTAGTGCTGGTTGGGGAAGGCGAGCGGTGTCGCGACCGGCGTCTTGGTCTCGCCCCGCGCCGCCACGAACTCGGCGCGCAGCGGCTGCACGTTGCCGGCTTCGTCCCAGGCGCGGCTTTGCAGGATTGCGGGCTGACCGTCCCAGCGCCACGGCATGACGAAGCGGGTGAACGCCTTGTCGTGGACCGCGCCCTGCAGCGCGGCCTCGCCCCAGCTTTTGCCGCCGTCGGCCGACACCATCACCTTGGCGATGCGCCCGGCGCCCGAATAGGCGACGCCGGAAATCGTATAGAAGCCAGGCTCCTTCAGGCTGTGGCCGAGTGACGGCGAGGTGATGAAGCTCTTCACCTCCATGAGGAAGTGGAACCGCCAGGTCTTGCCGCCCGGCAGGACCTGCGAATAGTTCTTGGTCTCGAAATAAGAATAGGCGGGCTGATCGACCGCCTTGATGCGGCGCAGGAACTTCACGTTCATGTTGCCCTGATAGCCCGGCACCAGCAGGCGCATCGGATAGCCGTTGCCCGGCATCAGGCGCTCGCCGTTCTGGTAGATCGCGACCAGCGCATCGTCATAGGCCTTCTTGGCCGGTATGCTGCGGTCCAGGAGTTGCGCGTCCGCGCCCTCGGCGACCAGCCATTTGGCGTTGCGGTCGATGCCGGCCTCGTCGAGCAGCACCGACAACGGCACCCCGGTCCATTCGGAGTTGGACACGAGTCCGTGCAGCATTCCGGCGGGCGCCTGCAGGGGCTCGTTGGAGAACATCGGCGCGGAGTTGCCGGCGCATTCGACGAAATGCATGCGGGTGACCAGCGGATAGCGCGATAGCGTCTCGAGGGTGAACTCCAGCGGCTGGCGCACCATGCCGTGGATGACCAGCTTGTGCTTGGCGGGATCGATATCCGGGATGCCGCAATGATTGATGGAAAAGTGCAAGCTGTTCGGCGTAATCGTGCCGTTGAGCAGATGGTGCGGCGTGCGCGCGTGCGAGTTGCGGAACTCGCCCTTCGGATTGCTCAGCGGGCGTACCACGTCCTTCTCGAACCGCGACGGCACCTGCAGGACCGGCGTGTTCCCGCCGAATTCCAGGCTCCACGCCTCGTCCTTGATCGGCTCCGCGGCGGCGCCCGTCACCGTGCCGGCCGCCCCCATAGCGCCCGCGAGCGCGATGCCTTGTCCGAGCAGGGCCCGACGATTGATCAGGCCGTTGCCGGCGACGGGGTCGAGCGAGGGCGCGCGCCCTCGGCGTTTTGAATCGCTCACGATGATCCTCCCTGGCCGCAGGGTGACTGGCGCACCCTTCTCGTCACGACCCTGGCATGCTGCGCTCGCGCGCGAGCGTTGTCCAGATCCTGCTCAATCGACGCGGGCGCCGCTCGACTTCACGATGCCGGCAAACAGCGCCGCCTCCTGGCGCACATAGGTCTTGAGCTGGTCGAGCGAGAGCGCCTGCGCCTCGCTGCCCATGTCGGCGATGATCTTCGTCACCTCGGGCTGCGCCACCACCTTGGCGACGTCGTCATGCAGCTTGGCGACGATGTCGCGCGGAACGCCGCCCGGCGCGAATAGCATCGTCCATCCATACATGACGAAGTCCTTGTAGCCGAGCTCGCTCATGGTCGGAACATCCGGCAGATGCGGCGAGCGCTCCGCCGACGTCACCGCGATGGCCTGAAGCTGGCCGGATTTGACGTAGGGCAAGGCAGCGGTCGCCGAGGCCACCATCAGCTGCACCTCGCCGGCGATCAGCGCCGTGATGGCCTTGGGGACGCCAAGATAGTTGATCTTGACCATGTCGAGGCCGGTGCTAGCCCGCAGATGCTCGCACACCAGATGATCGAGCGTGCCGTTGCCCGAAATGGCGTAATTCATGGGCGCCCGCTTGGCGCGGGCGACGAGGTCGCCCAGGCTTTTCACCCCCAATGCCGGATTGACCATGACGATCATGGCATTGCGATTGATCAGCCCCACCGGCGCCAGGTCGTTCTCGAGATCGTATGGCACCTTGCCGTAGAGCGACGGGTTGATCGCGACCGCCGACGGCGTCGCCAGCAGGGTGTAGCCGTCCTGCGCGCCGCGCACGACCGCCTCGATGCCGATGTTGCCGCCGGCGCCGGGACGGTTCTCGATCACGACACTCTGCCCGATCGTCTTGGACAGGCGATCGGCCACGAGCCGCGCCATCGGGTCGACCGAGCCGCCCGCCGCATAGGGCACGACCATGCGAATGGGCTTGCTCGGATAGGGTTGCGCCCGCAGGGGAGTGCCACAAGCGACGGCGATGAGGGCCAACATGCCCAGGCGGCACACGATGCGCATGCGTCCCCTCCCGATGACCGCATCCCTGCGCGGCTCGGGCCATCATAGCAACATCCGGATCAGTTCGCGCACTCGGCCGTGAAGCTGTCGATGTGATTCGACCGGACGCCGGCGGCGGTGCCGGCATGGACGCAGCGCTCGACGCGGTCGCTGAAACTGTTGCGATCAGGCGGCCCGCCGGGAACCAGGACCGTGCGCCCGCGCCGGGTCGTCACCACTTGGGAGGGCGTCGAAAAGCTCGGCGGCAGGACCGGCGCGGGCACGAAGGCCGGCGGCGGCGGCGCGCCGCCGAGCAGCGGCGATGTGGCCTGGGGCGACGGCACGGGCGGGGCGACGCCTGGAAACTGGCCAACCTGAGCCATGGCGGCGCCGGCGCAGGCCCATAGCGTGACCACGATTGCGAAAAGACGACGCATGGCGACCTCAACTGTATGGCCCCCGATACAATATGTGGGCGCGCAGGGGCCGCGTGGCTAGGTCGTCTTGCTGCGCTTTTTGACCTTTTGCCCTATTGTCGGAGTTCCGGCGCGAAGAGGTAATGCAGGCGCGGCGCTCCACAAGGCGCACTGCGCCCCGCGGCGCACGTCATTCCGGCGAACGCGGCCGGCCGACGCTGTCGTAAATGAAACCGAGCCGCTCCATCTCGTCCGGGCGGTAGACGTTGCGCAGGTCGATCACCACCGGCTGCCTCATCGCCTTCTTGAGGCGATCGAGATCGAGCGCGCGGAACTGCTCCCATTCGGTCACGATCACCAGAGCGTCCGCCCCTTGCGCGCACGCATAGGGTCCGTCCGTGAAGGCGATATCGGCAAATTCAGCGCGCGCATTCGCCATGCCGGCCGGGTCATAGGCGCGCACGCTCGCGCCCATGTCCTGCAACGCGATGATCAGGGGGATCGACGGCGCCTCGCGCAGGTCGTCGGTGTTGGGCTTGAAGGTGAGGCCGAGCACCGCGACGGTCTTGCCGCGCAGATTGCCGCCGAGCGCGGCCGCTACCTTGCGCGCCATCGCGCGCTTGCGCACGTCGTTCACCGCCGCGACCGTCTCGACGATGCGCAGCGGCGCGGCGAAATCCTGTCCGGTCTTGATCAGTGCGAGCGTATCCTTGGGAAAGCACGACCCGCCGAAACCGGGGCCGGCGTGCAGGAATTTCGAGCCGATGCGGTTGTCGAGTCCGATGCCGCGCGCGATCTCCTGCACGTCGGCGCCGACTTTCTCGCACAGATCCGCGATCTCGTTGATGAAGGTGACCTTGGTCGCCAGGAACGCGTTGGCGGCGTATTTGATGAGCTCGGCGGTGCGGCGGGTGGTGTAGAGGATCGGCGCCTGGTTGAGATAGAGCGGACGGTAGATCTCCGCCATGACCTTCTTGGCGCGCTCGTCGGTCAGGCCCACCACGATGCGGTCGGGATGCTTGAAGTCGCGGATCGCGGCGCCTTCGCGCAGGAATTCCGGATTGGAGACCACCGCGACGTCGGCGTCCGGGCGCGCCTCGCGGATGATGCGCTCGACCTCGTCGCCGGTCCCGACCGGCACCGTTGACTTGGTGACCACCACGGTGAAGCCCGCGAGCGACGCCGCGATCTCCCGCGCGGCCGCATACACATAGGTGAGATCGGCATGGCCGTCGCCACGGCGCGACGGCGTGCCCACCGCGATGAAGACCGCGTCGGCGGCGGCGACCGGCCCCGCATGATCGGTGGTGAAATCGAGTCGCCCGCCGCTCGTGTTCTCCGCCACCAGGCGATCGAGGTCGGGCTCGTAGATCGGCATGGCGCCTTGCGTGAGAGCGGCGATCTTTTCGGCGTCCTTGTCGACGCAGGTCACGCGATGACCGAAGTCGGCAAAGCATGCGCCCGAGACGAGGCCGACATAGCCGGTGCCGATCATTGCGATGCGCACGAATTACACTCCAAGCTGCGTCGCGAGGTGATCGAGGCTGGTTGCGGCGAAATCCACCGGCACCTTGGGGGCGGCTTCCCCGGTGCCGGGGCCGTGCTCATCCGGCCGCGCCACATGGGCGGTGCGCAAGCCGAGCGCGGCGGCCGCCTTGAGGTCGTTGCTGTGCGCCGCGACCATCATGCAGTCGCCGGGATCGAGGTCGAAGGCCTGGGCGGCGGCGAGATAGACGCGCGGCTTGGGCTTGTAGTCGCCCGCGATCTCGGCGCCGAGGATGGCATCCCACGGCAGGCCGTTGCGGCGGGCGATATCGACCATCAGCGAGATGTTGCCGTTGGAGACCGGGGCGAGGCGGAAGCGCTTCTTGAGACGGGCGAGCCCGGGCGCGACGTCGGGCCAGGTGTCGAGGCGATGCCAGGCGAGGTTCAAATCGCGCGCGGTGCCCTCCGGCAGGCTTTCGATGCCGAAGCGCGGCAGGATGCGGTCGAGATTGTGCCGATGAAGAAGGTCGAGCTTGCAGAACGGAAGCTTGCCCGTCCTCACCTCGTCCATGGCGGGCTGGTACTCTCCGCGCCACGCGTCCGCGAAGGCGGGCCAGTCGGCGGCGTGACCAAGCGGGCCGAGGATTTTTTTCGCCTCGCGCGCGATGCTGGTGCGCCAGTCCGCGAGCGTGCCGAACACGTCGAAGAACAGTGCCTGGATCGCCATCGGTCAGCCGCCCTTGGGTCGCAGCCGCGCGACGGCCGCTTCATCGACGTCGACGCCCAGGCCGGGCTTTTCCGGCAGCGCCACGATTCCGTCGGTGATCGTGAGCGGCTCCTTCACGATATCGGCTGCGAGGTAGAAATGCGTGAGGCTGACCCCCCAATCGACCGCCGGCGCCGCACAAGCGAGATGGACGGCGGCGGCCGATGCGATCCCCGATTCCGCGATCTTGGCCGCAATGTTGACCGACAGGCCGAGCCGCTCGCAAAGCCGCGCTCCCTCGATTGCGGCGCTCATGCCGCCCAGCTTGATCAGCTTGAGCGAGACGCCGCCCGCTCCGGCATCGGCATGCGCCACGATGTCGGCGAGCGAATGAATGCCCTCGTCCGCACCCAATGGTATCGGCGAGACACGGGCGAGCGCCGCCAGCCCCTTGAGATCATGGGGCCCGAGCGGCTGCTCCAGAAACATGAGTCCGCCCCCGCGCGTGCCGTCGAGATAGCGGCGCGAGGCAGCAGGCGCAAAGCCGCAATTGGCGTCCGCGCAGATCGGAACGTCGGGACCGAGCGCGGCCCGCACCGCGAGCGTGGACGCGATGTCGCCGTCGACCGATTTTGCGCCGACCTTGACCTTGAAGAAGCGAAACCCATCCGCGAGTTTCTTCTGGGCCTCGGCGGCATCCTCTTCGGGGGTCGCATTGCCGAGAAGCCACATCGGCGCGACGGCGTGGCGCACGGCGCCACCGATCAGATCGATGGCGGGCAAATTTGCGGCCCGCCCGGCGAGGTCGAGCAGCGCGAGCTCGATCGCCGAATGTGCGCCGGTATTGCCGATGAGGGCGGCGCCAAGGCGCCGCATCAGGCCCGGCCGCATCCAGGCGTCCTCGCCCACCATCAGCGGCGCGAGGTGCCGCACCGCCGCCACCAGACTGCCCTGGGTGTCGCCCGTCATGGTGGGCGCAAAGGCCGCCTCGCCCCAGCCGACGATGCCGCCGGCGGCCTCGATGCGCACCAGCACGTTCTCGGCGGTCGCGATGGTGACGCCCGCCATCTTCATCGGCTTCTTGAGGGGAAGCGAAACCGGGATCGCGTCGACCCGGCGAATGAGGAGCGGCGGTCGGGCCGCGACCGCCTGCGGGGAAATCTGCACGTGCTTGGTCATGGGAGTCCGTCGGGTCGGGGTACCGGGGGAAGATTAGAGCATTCTGAGGTCCAGTGGCAGCATACCTCGAGGTGGGGCGTGCCGACGGTGGTGTCATTGGCTTTTATCCAACGACTTCGAACATGATTATGACGGCCAGGATCATGGCGCCGCCCCCGGCTGGCTGCGGGCGGCGTCGCCTTTCTTACGAAATCGATCCAGCGGAAGGATGGCGCTCATGCACCGCCCCTTGCGGCCGAGCCCCGCGCCCAACCGCTTCGTCGGCACGCCACGTACGGGCGGTCAAGCGCGCCGCGCAACGGTCTAAGACGGCTTATCGGGCGACGGCTTCTTGGGATTGAGAGCCCGGACCCGGGAATCTTTCGTCGGCCTTGGGGGCCAGACCGGCGCCGGACGCGACCGGCTTGCTGGCACTGAAGCGGACGCGGTAGACCGCCAAGTTTTCCATGACACGCTGGACGTAGTTGCGGGTCTCCGCAAACGGGATGCGCTCGACCCAATCGATCGGGTCGACCTTGGCGTCGCGCGGGTCGCCGTACTCGGCGACCCACTTTT